>JBGUDX010000042.1:0-9684 GCA_041821645.1 Acidobacteriota bacterium | reverse complement strand
AGAGGGCGAAGGACGACGGTAGGGGGAGGGTCGCTCGCGCTTGCTCCCGTAGGATCAGACCGTGTCCCGAACGCCCGCTGATACATGAGCGTGTTGCGCAACCTCGAGGCCCGGATAGAGGGCCTGGTAGAAGGCGTGTTCAGCCGTGCCTTCAGTTCCGAGGTGCAGCCGGTGGAGCTCGCCCGCAAGCTGTCCAAGGAGATGGACTCGCAGAAGACGGCTTCGGTTTCGAGGGTCTACGTTCCGAATGAGTACACGGTTCACCTCTCAACGAAGGACCGGGAGAAGCTCGAAGGGTACGAGCGCTCGCTGGAGCAGGAGCTTTCCGGCTATCTGCTCGAGCATGCGCGGCGTCGCGGCTACGACCTGCTGACCAGGCCTGAGGTCAAGTTCAACACGGATAAGCGGCTACGGCTGGGTGAATTCGGCATCCAGAGCCGGTTGGTCAAGGCTCCGGCCCGCGAGGGCGAGCAGGCGCGCCCGGCCGAGGAGGGCAGGACGATGGTCTACAAGGTCGCCCCGCAGCAGCCCGACTCACCGGCTCCCGCCCCGGAGCCCGGGCCCGCCGTGGCCAGGGCGGTGGTCGAGACAGGGGGCAGGCGCTACGTCCTGGACGGGCCCAGGGCGGTTATCGGGCGCTCGGACGAGGTCGAGTGCGTCCTGCGCGACCCGAACATCTCCCGCCGCCACGCAGAGCTTAGGCAGAGTCGCGGCGGGGAATGGGAGATTCACGATCTCGGCTCGACCAACGGAGTCAAGGTGAACGGAAGGCGGGCCGCCTCGTTCCGGTTGCGTGACGGTGATCAGGTGACCCTGGGTACGACGACCTTCCGATTCGGCCTCGAACGGTAGCTGCGACGGCCACGTGGACTACGAACCGATTTCAGTTGTTCTCAAGTTCGGCTTTCTCGCGGTCCTTTTCCTCTACCTTTTCTGGATCGCAGCCAGCGCGCGAAAGGACCTGAAGCGAAACGAGGACGGTTCCCGGACCTTTTCGGAAGCCGGTCCGGGGGGCACCCGTGACGCCTGGCTGCTGGTCGAGAGCAGTCCCGAGCTGGAGACCGGGACCAGGTTTGACCTGTTCGGCGGAGCGACCCTGGGGCGCTCCGGAGACGCCGACGTCAGCTTTGACGACCGCTACGCCTCCGGCCTTCACGCCAGGGTCTACCCCCGCGGTGGCCGATACTTCGCCGAGGACATGAACTCCACCAATGGCACCCTGCTCAACGGAGGCCCGATCACCGCAGAAGCCGAATTGGCCGACGGCGACCTGATCGCGATCGGCGATACCTCATTCCGATTCGAGTCCGATGACTGACCACCAATGAACGAGGCGGCCGACATCTAGATGCTCAGGGTCTCGCGACATTCGGAGCGCAGTGACACGGGGCGCCAGCGGCAGGCGAACGAGGACTCGTTCCTGGCCCGGGCGCCGCTGTTCGTCGTCGCCGACGGGATGGGCGGTGCGCAGGCGGGCGAGGTGGCCTCCAGTGCTGCCGTTCAGGCTTTCGCGGACGGCCTGCCTGAGGGCAGGCCGGAGGAGGCGGTCGAGCTTTCGATCGGGCAGGCCAACCGGACGATCTTCGAGCGGGCCCAGTCCGACCCTGACCTGACCGGGATGGGGACGACGATCACCACTGCGTCGGTCGAGTCGGAGGCCGAGGAGGTGGTGATAGGTCACGTCGGCGATTCACGCGCCTATCGCCTGCGCGACGGAATCCTGCAGCGGCTGACCCGGGATCACTCTCTGGTCGAGGAGATGAGGCGCCGCGGCCAGATCACCGAGGAACAGGCGGAGGATCATCCCCAGCGGTCGATCATCACCCGGGCGCTCGGTCCCGAGCCGGAGGTCCAGGTCGACGTGCAGACGGTGCCCTCGAAGCCGGGCGACACCTTCCTGCTCTGCTCTGACGGCCTGACCACGATGATCGACGACGAGAGGATCACGGCGGTCCTCATGGATTCCACCAGTCTCGACGCGGCGACGAGGACTCTGGTCGACGAGGCCAACCGGGCCGGCGGTCGGGACAACATCACGGTCGTGCTGTTCCAGGTCGAGGACCCCGAAAACCCGCTGCCCAGGGACGACGGACCGACCGTCATCGCGCCGCCCCGGATTCGCCGCAGCAGGGGCGACGGTACCGGCGACGATCGCTCCCGCCGCGGGGCCGGCAGGATCGCAATCCGGGTGTCGATCATTGTCGCCGTGCTGGTTATCGCGGTCACGGCGGTGTTCGTGGCCAGCCGGCAGGTCTGGTTCCTTGGAACCGATTCGGCCGGAAGGGTGGCGCTGTACCGCGGACTGCCGTACGAGCTTCCGCTCAACATCGACCTTTACCAGGAGCGGTACTCGTCGCCGATTCAGACCAGCGAGCTTTCCACCAGGCAGCAGGAGTCGGTCACCGGGCATGATTTGCGCTCGCGCGATGACGCGACCTCGCTGATCGAAGACATCGAGAGCCGCGAGGGCCTCTAGGTGAACGCCCGAGCCGGGAGCGCGCCCGGCATCCGGGGCTCGGCCCGCAACCGGGAACTGTTTGCCCTGATTCCGGTCGCCCTGCTGTTGACCGTCGGATTCGCCGCGGTCTTCGCCCAGAACGACAGCCAGGTCAGCGATCTCTCGCTTTCCTACGGTCTCTACTTTCTGGCGGCCTGCCTGGCCACACACATCTTCATCCGGATTCGCCTACCCGACGCCGATCCGTTCATCTTCCCCCTGATGGCCCTGCTGACCGCGATCGGGCTGGTGATGATCTACCGGCTCGACTCGGAGCTGGCCAAGAACCTGGCGAGGGACCAGGCCAACTGGTTCGTCATCGGCCTGATCCTTTTTGCCGTCGTCGTCCAGCTGCTCAGGGACTACACGGTGCTGGAGCGGTATCGCTACACGATCGCGATCACCGGCATCGTTCTGCTGATGGCGCCCAGGTTTCCGTTGATCGGGACGCAGGTGAACGGGGCATATCTCGGAATCAAGATCGGGCCACTGGCGTTCCAGCCGGCCGAACTGGCGAAAATCTGCATCGTCATATTCCTGGCCAGCTACCTGCGGGAGCACCGCGAATTGCTGGTTGTCGGGGCCCGGCGGATCCTCGGGGTGACCCTGCCCCCGCTGAAGCACCTGGGGCCCCTGCTGGTGGTCTGGGGCGCGGCCATGCTGATGCTGATCTTCATCCGTGATCTCGGCAGCTCACTGATGTTCTTCGCGGCCTTCCTCGCCCTGATCTACGTGGCCACCGGCAGGCTCTCGTTCGTGGTCATCGGGATGGCGATGTTCCTGGTCGGGGCCTGGGTCATATACAGCACGGTCCCGCATGTGACCGACCGGGTAGACATCTGGCTCGACCCGTACCAGGACCCCGGCGACGCCGGGTACCAGGTACTGCAGTCGATGTTCGCCCAGGCCGACGGCGGGTTGTTCGGAAAGGGGTTCGCCGAGTCGATGGTGGTGATCCCGGGTGGGACCGATCCACTGCTTCCGGCTGCCCAGACCGACTTGATCTATACGTTGATCGTGTCTGAGCTGGGACTGTTCGGGGGCTCGGCGATCGTCGTCACGTACCTGTTGATCGCCGCCCGGGGGTTCAAGGTGGCGCTGATGGCCAACGACGGATTCTCGAAACTCCTGGCCACCGGCCTGACCGCGGTCTTTGCCTTTCAGGCGTTCGTGATCATCGGTGGGGTCACCCGGGTGATTCCGCTGACCGGGGTCACCCTGCCGCTGGTCTCATACGGGGGCAGCTCGATCCTGGCGAACTTCATCCTGCTGGCACTGCTGCTCCTGATCTCCGACCGGGCCCGCCGCGAAGCCAGACAGGGCCGCGGCACCGAGCACACGGGGGTCTGGTCGTGAACGCCCGGATCATCAAGCTGTTCGCTTTCATCACGTTGCTTTTTGCCGTTCTGATCGGCTTCACGTCCTACTGGTCGGTTTTCGACGCGGAGGACCTCAAGGCCGAGCGGGTCAACAAGCGACCGCTGTTCGAGGCCCAGCAGATCAAGCGCGGGCGGATCCTGGCCGCCGATGGAACCGTGATCGCCCGTTCCCGGCCGACCGGCAGCGGAGCTTCGCTCCAGTACGTTCGCCGCTACCCCGACGGGGCACTGTTCGGCCACCCGATCGGTTACAGCTTCGCCGAGCAGGGCAACTCCGAATTCGAGCAGTCTCACAACGGCGAGCTGATCGGTGAAGACTCGGAGTTCAGTTCGATACTGGACGAGATCCGCGGTCGCGAACAGACCGGCCACGACGTCTTCACCAACATCGAGCCGGCGGCCCAGCAGACCGCGCTCGAGCTGCTGGCCGGCCGCCCGGGCGCGGTGATCGCGATCGAGCCGGGCACCGGCGAGGTCAAGACCCTGGTCAGCCAGCCCCCTTACGATCCCAACCAGGTCCCGACGGCTCTGCCCGAACTGAATCAGGACCCGACCGCCCCTCTGCTCGACCGGGCCACCCAGGGGCAGTACCCGCCCGGCTCGACCTTCAAACTGGTGACCGCGACAGCCGCCCTCGATTCGGGCAAGATCGACTCCGACACGTTGATCGATGCTCCGGCGACGATCGACGTGCAGGGCCAGCCGCTGGCCAATGCAGGCGGCAGCTCTTACGGCGAGATCGACGTGACCACTGCCCTGACCTCCTCGGTGAACACCTTTTTCGCCCAGCTCGGACAGAGGACCGGCGAGGCGACCCTGTACGAATACATGGAGCGTTTCGGGTTCAATGCCAAGCCGGATATCGACTTGCCGAAAGACCAGCTCTCGGTCAGCGGTGTTTTCAGCGGGGGCGATCTGGTCAAACCCGATGACGGGGTCGACGTCGCCCGGATCGCTATCGGCCAGGAGCGGCTGCTGGCGACGCCGATCCAGATGGCCCAGGTCGGTGCTGCGATCGCCAACGGGGGAGACCTGATGAAGCCCCGGATCTGGCAGAAAGTCCGGGATGTCGATGGCCGCACGGTCGATCAGATGGAGCCCGAGCGCCAATCGGAGGTGATGAAGCAGGAGACCGCCGACCAGCTGACCGAGGCGATGAAGGCCGTGGTCAACGAAGGCACGGGCACCGCTGCCGCCCTCAGCGGCATCGATGTCGCCGGAAAGACCGGCACCGCGGAGGTCCCCGGCAGGGAGGAATGCCAGGGCCTGCCCAACCAGGCGTGGTTCGTCGGGTTCGCGCCGGCCGACGATCCCCGCATTGCGGTGGCGGCCACGGTCGAGTGCACCGAGGGCCAAGGCGGTACGGTGGCTGCGCCGATTGCGGCAGGAGTGATGCAGACCCTGCTCGGCGGGAGCTGACCATGTACCGCGCAAGACAGATGCTGAACCGAAACCGACCAGACAGGTGAGCCGTAACCAGTGAGCCATATCGCCCCAGGAACCGTGGTGCATGACCGCTATGAAATCGAAAGGCTGATCGGATCGGGCGGCATGGCCGACGTCTGGCTGGCCAACGACATGCACCTGCCGCGGCGGGTGGCGCTGAAGATCCTGCACAAGCGGTTCGACAGCGACCCCGAGTTCATCGAGCGCTTCCGTCGCGAAGCCGAAGCCGCGGCGGCGCTTCAGCACATCCACATCGTCTCGATTTTCGACCGCGGCCAGGTCGAGGACACCTACTACATCGCGATGGCCTACCTGGACGGCCGGACCCTGCGCGAGCTGATCAACGCCGGCCTGACCCCGTCCGAATCGGTGGCGATCATCCGGCAGGTCCTCGAGGCCGCCGGCTTCGCTCATCACAACGGGGTGGTGCACCGGGACTTCAAGCCGTCGAACGTGATCGTCGACGCGGCCGGGCTGGCCACGGTCACCGACTTCGGCATAGCCCGGGCCGGCGTGTCGGAAATCACCCAGACCGGTTCGGTCATGGGCACGGCTCACTACCTGTCGCCGGAACAGGCACAGGGCCTGGAGGTCGGCCCGGTTTCCGACCTCTATTCGATCGGGGTCATGCTGTACGAGTGCCTGGCGGGAAGGGTTCCGTTCGAAGGGGACAGTGCGGTCGCGGTCGCGCTCAAGCAGATGCAGGAAGATCCGCTGCCGCCGAGCGCCTGGAATCCCTCGGTGTCTCCCGCGCTCGACGCGGTGGTTCTCAAGGCGCTCAGCCGGGACCCGATGGATCGATACCCCGATGCGGCCAGTTTCATCGACGCGCTCGACGCGGCAGAGCGCGAACCCGACGTGGTGCCACCCCCAGAACCGAAATCGAAGAAGTGGCTCTGGGCGGCGGTCGCGCTCGGAGTCATTCTCGCTCTGCTCGTGGTCTACGGGCTCACCCGCGACAACACGGTCGAGGTTCCACGGGTGGTCGGCAGCAAACTCGACAACGCGATCTCCCGGCTGAGCGCCGACGGCTTCTCGGTGGGGGCGGTGGAAGAAGTCCAGCGCGATGTTCCGAAAGACCAGGTGATCAGCCAGGACCCGGTGGGCGAAACCGGAAAGGACTGCAAGTTCCTGGGCTTCTTCTGCTCCAATCCCGACGTCGACCTCACGGTGAGCGGCGGGCCGGGACAGGTGGCGGTTCCCGACGTCACCGGTCAGACCAGGACAGCGGCCGAGACGGCTCTCGACGAGGCCGGGTTCGGGGTCACGGTCGAGACTACGCCGTCCAACGACGTCGATGCCGATCTGGTGATTTCGACCGACCCCCCGGCCGGCAACCGGATCCGGAAGGGCAGCACGGTGACCCTGGTCGTATCCAGCGGCCCGAAGAAGGTCAGCGTGCCGCCGGTGGTCGGACTCACCATCGGAGCCGCCCGTCAGCAGATTTCGGCACTCGGCCTCTCGTCGAACTCGACCGAGCAGAGCAGCGACCGGCCCAGCGGTGAGGTCATTTCCCAGTCACCGGACGCGGGCTCGAAGGTTCAGGCCGGCACGGTGGTCGAAATGGTGGTTTCGACCGGCCCCAAGGAGGCGACCAAGGTGACCGTGCCGTCGGTCGTGGGTTCGACCCAGGCGGAGGCCGAGACGGCGATCCGCAACGCCGGTCTCAGCCCCAGCGCCGAAGAACAGAGCACCACGATCCAGCCGCAGGACGGCCGGGTGATCAACCAGAACCCGACCGGAGGCAACAAGGTGGAGCGTGGATCCGAGGTCGTGATCATGATCGGCGTATTCGATTCAGGAGGGGCCGTTCCTTGAGCCGAACCTTGGGGACGAGATGAGAGTCGCCGTCCTCAGCGGGGGTCGCTCGAGCGAGCATAGAGTTTCGGTCAACTCTGGCGAGGCCGTTTCGGCCGGTCTGCGGCAGGCCGGTCACGAGGTGATCGAAATCCTGATCGATCGTTCGGGGGAGTGGCGCCTGGGCGGTGATCCGGTCCTGCTCGTTCCCGGTGGGGGGCTTTCGGCGAGCGGTGCCGCACTCGAGGTCGAGGTCGCGTTTCCGGTGCTTCACGGACCGTTCGGCGAGGACGGTGTGACCCAGGGCGCCCTGGACACGGCGGGCATCGCTTACGTCGGATCGGACGTGCTCTCGTCCGCGGTCTGCATGGACAAGCTCTCCCTGAAGGCGCTCTGCGGGTACCACGGAATCCCGCAGGTCGATTTCGTGCACGCGCTGACCCCCGGCTGGGAGGAGCGTGCAGCCGAACTGGAGCATCCGCTCTGGGTGAAGCCGTCGCGTCTGGGCTCCAGCGTCGGGATCACCAGGGTGGAAGCCGGTTCTGCCGACTCGGACGGCAACGGCCTCGAAGCGGCCGTCGCAGCCGCGGCCGCCTATGACCCGAGGGTGATCATCGAAGCAAACTCGTCCGGCCGTGAGGTCGAATGCTCGGTGCTCGGCAACGAAGACCCCGAGGCTTCGCTTCCGGGAGAGATCCTGGCCGACGCCGAGTGGTACGACTTCGAGGCGAAGTACACGGACGGCCGGATGCAGCTGGAGGTACCGGCCGGGATCGGTTCAGACCTGGTGAGCGAAGTCCGCCAGATGGCCGCCGACGTGTTCACTCTGGCCGGCTGTTCCGGTCTGGCCCGATGCGACTTCTTCGTCGAGGCTGACGGCCGGATCCTGCTGAACGAGATCAACACCATCCCCGGATTCACCGAGACTTCGGTCTACTCGAAGCTCTGGGAGGCCTCCGGGCTGACTTATCCCGACCTCTGCGACCGTCTCGTCAGGCTGGCGCTCGAGCGCCGCGAAGCCGAGTCCCGACACACCTTCTAGCGGGCCACCTTCGTGACCCTGCGGTCAGGACGGCCCGTAGAGCCGGACGTCTGAAATCGAAGCCGAGTAACCGGTTTCGGTCTCGACCGGATCCGAAACCCACAGCAGGTAATAGCGGTACGCCCTGTTGGCGGCGATCAGATCGACACGCTGGCGCTCCTCGACCTCTGGAACCCGGGCCAGCCGGGTCCAACCGGTGAGGTCGTCGGGTACCGGCTCGTTCGAGCCGTAGACCTCGAGTGTCCAGCCCGGGGTGGGCGACCTCAACTCCATTTCGGTCGCCCTGACCGGTTTGCCCGCATCGACATACAGCCCGACCCCGCTCTTGCCGGCGAGCGTCGGATCCTGATAGATCTCGGTCGACCAGGCCGTGGCGTTGCGGTCTTCGTCGAAGGACAGCGAGGCCTCCTCGGGATGTTCCGAGTCGCCCTCCGGGTCGTAGTCGGACGCCGACACCAGGGCAATCTCATTCGCGCTGGAGACGCCCCCGCGGCCTCCCCCGCCACCATCGCCTCCCCCGCCGGAGTTCCCGGTGGAGATCACGTAGGCCGCACCGCCGGCGATCAGCAGGGCGATGAGCAGCATGATCACCGCCGGCCGCGAAGAGGTCTGGCTGGCGACGACCGGCCTGCGCTGGGGGGGCAGGGCGTCGAGGACCGAAGTCGCCTCGCCGGTCGCCCCGCCGGAACGGACCGCCTCTACCTCGAGCGCCGCCTGGAGGTCGTCCGACATCTGTTCGATCGTCTGGTAGCGGTCGTCGGGATTCTTGGTGGTCGCCCGCTCGACCACGCGGGCCGAGGCGGACGAAATATCGGCGCGCTTCTGCTGGATGTCCGGCAGCTCGTCGTTCACATGCTTCATCGCCACGCCGATCTGGTTCTCGGCCGAGAACGGGACGTCGCCGGTCAGCATCTCGTAGACGACGATCCCGAGGGAGTAGATATCCGACCGGGGATCGACCTCCTTGCCCATCGCCTGTTCCGGGGCCACGTAGTCGGTGGTCCCGAGGACGCGACCCGCCTCGGTGACGCCTTCTTCGTTCAGCTGTCGCGAGATCCCGAAGTCGGTCAGCTTGGCCCGGCCGGTCGAATCGATCAGCACGTTCTGCGGCTTGACGTCGCGGTGGACCATTTCACGCTCGTGGGCGACCGAGAGCCCCTGGGCGACCTCCAGCCCGTAGGCCAGGGCTTCGGTCGCGTCGAGCGCACCGACCCGGCTGATCCGCTGCTTGAGGGTCTCACCCTGGACGTACTCGAGCACTATGTAGGGCCGACCGCCGTCCTCTCCCGCGTCGATCACGGCGACGACGTTCGGGTTGGAGAGCTTGGCGACCGCCCGCGCCTCCTGGTTGAAACGCTCCAGCTGATCCGGCTGGCTGGTCATTTCGCCGTGCATCAGCTTGACCGCGACCGGGCGGTCGAGCACTTCGTCCCGGGCCAGGTAGACGGTCGACATGCCGCCGCTGCCGAGTTTTGCCTCAAGGCGGTAACGGTCCGAGAGGACCGTTCCGATCATCTGGGCAC
>JBGUDX010000041.1:0-9695 GCA_041821645.1 Acidobacteriota bacterium | reverse complement strand
GGGCGAGCGAGTCGTGGAGGAAGACGGCCAGCGCGACGATCGCGATGTGCTCCCTGAAGTTGGCGAAGTTGCTGAAGAAGGCGATTATCACGAACACCAGCAGGGCGATCAGGC
The DNA here is from genome assembly GCA_041821645.1 of Acidobacteriota bacterium. GTDB lineage: Bacteria > Actinomycetota > Thermoleophilia > Solirubrobacterales > 70-9 > 67-14. The sequence goes on along the minus strand of JBGUDX010000041.1, from coordinate 9,581 downwards.
TGAACCGCTTGACCCAGGGCTGTGTCTTCGCAGCGAAGTCCGGACGTCGTTCGGCGATCGTGATGCCGATGGCGAAGGGAACCGCGATGATCAGGGCGATCTCGCCGAGCAACTCGAGGGCGTTGAGGTCTACCGCCTCCAGGATCTCCGAGGCCCCCGGGTGGAGGCCGCCCCAGAAGGCGATGTTGAGCGGCATCAGGAAGATCGCCAGCAGGTTGGAGATCGCGGTCATCGAGACCGAGAGCGCCACGTTGCCTTTGGCGCGGTAGGTGAGCACGTTCGAGATGTTGCCCGGCGGGCAGCAGGCGACCAGGATCATCCCCAGGGCGATCGAGGGCCCGACGCCCAGCAGCAGGGTCAGGCAGAAGGTGATCGCCGGCAGGGCGATGAACTGTGCCCCGACACCGACCGCCATCGCCTTCGGCAGCCTGGTCACCTCGCGGAAGTCGTCGATCTTCGTGTCGAGGGCGATCCCGAACATGATGATCGCCAGGACGAAGCCCAGGATCAGCAGCGAGGTCTCGCTGAAGTTGATCGTTACGTCATCGATGCTGCCCAGTAGCAGCATCAATCCGGCGCGTTTTGAAGCAGGCCGATCTGCTCACCGATCGCGCTGCGGTAGGCGTCCTTGTTCACGTAGTAGGGCAGCCGGTCCATCTGGCGGTAGTTGTAACCACCGGTAAGGTCCGGCCGCGGACCCTGGATCCTCTGCCAGAGCCGTTCGGCCCGTTCGGGGCTGTCGTCCCCGGCCTTGATGAACTCGGCCACCAGGGCGGCCTGGTTGTAGCGGCCCTGCCACCCCAGCCCCGTGGCTTCGACCATGCCGAGCACGAACAGGTTGCGGTGCCGGGGGGTGAAGATGTTGAGATATAGCTTGGGAGAATTGCCTTCCCAGTTGAGGTGTTCCGGCTCGATGAACGGGTAGTGGAGCCGGTATCCGGTGGCCAGCATGATCAGGTCGTATTCGCCGGTGGTCCCGTCCTTGAACCTGACCTCCCGGCCCTCGAAGCGCTCGATGTCCTTGCGTATCACCAGGTCGCCGTGCCCGGCGTAATAGAGCACCAGCGTGTTCAACACCGGGTGGGTCTCGTAGATCCTCCCCTCCGGCTCGGGGAAACCGAGCCGGGATGGATTGCCGGTGATCAGGCGGATCACCCTGCCGTCGATCCTGGTCTTCAGCCAGGCCGGAAGGGCCCGGCCTTCATTCAACGTGTCCGAGGGTTTCCCGAGGATGTACTTGGGGAAGAACCAGTAGCCGCTGCGCAGGCTCATCTCGACCGACTCCGCGTAGTAGACCGCGTCCACGGCGATGTCGCAGCCCGAGTTGCCTCCGCCGACGATCAGCACCCGCTTTCCCCGAAACAGCTCAGGGTTCTTGTAGACGCTGGCATGGAGGATCTCGCCTTCGAACTCGCCTTCGAACGAAGGCACGCTGGGCTCGGAGAGGATGCCGTTGGCAATGATCAGCCCGCGATAGCGCTCCGTTTTCTCCTCGCCTTCGCTGTCCCGGCTGGTGATCAGCCAATCGTCACCGTCGGGCTCGGCCCCGACCACGGTCGTGCCGAAGCGATAGTGCCGGCGGAGGTCGAACGTGTCGGCGTAGTCGTTGAAGTAGGTCAGCATCTCGTAGTGGCTGGGGTAGTCGGCAGCGCCCTCGGCCATCGGGAACTCGTCGTAGGCGGTGGTTGTGCGAGAGGAGATCAGGTGCGCGGACTCGTACATGGTGCTGCTGTCGCTGTCGATGTCCCAGAGGCCCCCGACCCCGGTGTGGGTCTCGAACCCGACGAAATCGATCCCGTTCCTGGCCAGGTTGCGGGCGCCGGCCAGCCCGGCCGGCCCGGCGCCGATCAGCGCGTAGGGCAGTGAGCTGCCGTTCGGATCCTCCGGCTCCCTAACCATGCGCGCATGCTAGCGCCCGTTGCCGCGCAGCCTGACGGACCACACTCATCTGCCGGGCGAATCGGTACGGTTGAACTATGGCCGATGTCCAGCCCTTCCCCGCCCTCCATTACAACCTCGCTGCGGTCGGTTCGCTGGGTTCAGTCACCGCCCCCCCGTACGACGTGATCGACCCGGCCCAGCGGGCCGAGCTGCTCCAGCGCTCACCGTTCAACGTGGTCGAGCTCGACCTGCCGGAGGCGACCGGCGAAGACTCCGACCCCTATGTACACGCCGGCGAGACGATCGAGGAGTGGAGCCTCTCGGGGATCCTGACTCAGGACCGGACCCCCACCCTCTGGGCGCTCACCCAGGACTACACCGCCCCGGACGGATCGCTCCACACCCGCAACGGCATCCTCGCCCGGGTCCGGGTCACCGACTACGGCCCCGGCCGGATCCGCCCCCACGAGCGGACCCAGCCCGGACCCAAGCAGGACCGGCTCGACCTGACCCGGGCGACCCGCTACAACCTCTCGCCGATCTTCTCGCTGACCAGCCGCGATGCCTGGCCCCACGTGGCCGGTTCGACCGCCGGAGAGCCGTGGGCCGAAGTCTCCGACGAGGAACGGACGACCCACCGACTCTGGCCGATCGAGGATCCCGACGTTCACGCCGCGGTCGCAGGGGAGCTGGCCGAAGCCGAGCTGTTGATCGCCGACGGCCACCACCGCTACGAGACCGCCCGGACCTACATGGCCGGCATCCCGGGAGAGGGAGCCCACTGCTTCACGCTGATGGCACTGACCGGGCTCGACGACCCCGGCCTCACGGTCTTCCCGACCCACCGCCTCCTGTCCGGCATGGCCGACAGCCCCGACCTGCGCGACCGCCTCGACCGTGGCATACGTGAGGCGTTCGAGCTCAGCGAGACCGATCGTGACGGGCTCGACCCCGCGGGCGAGGAAGGCGTCGGCTGTTTCGGTTTCGCCGACGGGTCAACGGGTCGCTGCTACCGCCTCCGCCTCCGGGACCCGGCCAGGCTCGACCATCTGATGGAGGGCCGCTCGGAGGCCTACCGGACGCTGGACGCCGCGATCCTCGAGAAGGTGGTGCTGCAGGAGATGCTGGGGATGTCGGAGGAAGACGTCGAGGCCAAGCGGGGCATCGGCTACGCGAAAACGATCGACGATGCGCTCGGCCGGCTCGACGACGGCGGCTGCCAGGCAGCCTTCATTCTCCGGGCGACTCCGATCGAGCAGGTCCGGGCCGTGGCCGCGGCCGGCGAGACGATGCCGCCCAAATCGACTTACTTCTTCCCCAAGCTGCTGTCCGGCATGGCATTCAACCCGCTGAGCTGACCCGCCTCCACAACCGGCACCCACCGGGCCCGGCACGAAGGGCCGTTCGCCGGGGCTCGGCTAGGATCGCCCCATGGTCAAGATCTATACGAAGAAGGGCGACGACGGCACCACCGGTCTCTGGTACGGCGGACGGGTAGACAAGTCGGACCTGCGGACCGATGCCTACGGCACCCTCGACGAGGCCTGCTCCGAGCTCGGCATCGCCCGGGCACTGTGCGGTCCCGGCCAGAGTGAGCTTGCGGCCGACATCCTGGCTCTGCAGAACGAGCTGTTCGTGGCCGGGGCCGAACTGGCCACCGCGCCTGAGGCGGCCGACCGGCTGGAAGACGGGATCAGCCGGATCACCGCCGGGATGACCGACGCACTGGACACCGAGATCGACCGTTACATGACCCTGGTCGAGCTGCCACCCCAGTTCGTGATCCCGGGCGGCAACCAGATCTCGGCCCAGCTCGACGTCGCCCGCACCACGATCCGACGGGCCGAGCGCAAGGTGGTCCGGATCCACCTGGCCGGCGGGCTCGCCTCCGAAGAGATCCTCCGTTACCTGAACCGGGCCTCTGACCTCTGTTTCGCCTTCGCCCGGTACGCCGACGTGGACAAGCCCGACCTGTTCGAAGGCCGGAGAAAGAGCCGATGAGAAGGGTGAAGATGACCGGGCGGGACGGCTTCGCGGTCTGCATAGAGACCCCCGGAGGCCACTCGGTGCTCTTCGACGAACCGGAAGAGCGGGGCGGGACCGATACCGGGCCGTCCCCGACCGGAATGCTGGCGGCGGCGCTCGCCGCGTGCACGGTCGACACCCTCAAGTTTTACGCCGACCGCAAGGGCTGGGATCTCGAGGGGATCGAGATCGCGGTCGAGACTTCATACGACGGCTACCGGCCGTCCGAGTACCGGGTCGAACTCGACCTGCCCGACCATCTCGATACCGAACAGAAAGAGCGGTTGAGGGTGATCGCCGGCAAGTGCCCGGTCCACCGGACGCTGAGCGACCCGATCCCGGTCGAGATCGTCTGACCATGGACCTCGGCCTCAAAGGGCGGGTCTGCGCGGTCACCGGCGCCAGCGGTGGCATCGGCCTGGAGGTCACCCGCCAGCTTTGCGACGAGGGGGCGAAGGTGCTGATGATCTCGCGCGATCCCGAGCAACTGGCGGCGATGGCCGAGGTGGTCCGGGCCGAGGGCGGCGCGGTCGAAGTGGTCGTACTCGACGTCACCGACAATTTTGCCGGCGACCAGGTCGTCGCCGCCGCCAAGCAGGGATTCGGGCAGCTCGACGTTCTGATCAACAACGCCGGGGCGGCCACCTGGCGCGATCTCGAAGAGGCCGTCGAAGAGGACTACCGGTTCCAGTTCGAGCTCAGCGTGATGGCGCCGCTCAACCTGATGAGGGCGGCGATCCCGGAAATGGCCGAACGCGGCTGGGGCCGGGTGGTCAACGTTTCTTCGACCGCCGGCAAGCGGCCCTCGTCGCAGATGCCCGACTACTCGGTCGGCAAGGCGGCCCAGCTCGCACTCAGCAGACAGTTCGCCGACCGCTACGCCGACCAGGGAGTCCTGGTCAATGCGGTCTGCCCCGGGCCGACCGCGTCCGACCTCTGGATGGCGCCCGGCGGGTTGCTCGATCAGGCGCGTGACGAGGCTACCGGGCAGTCGCGCGACGAAGCCCTGGCCGCGGTGGGGTCCAAGCGGCCGATCGGAAGGCTGGCTTCGCCGGAAGAAATCGCCTCGACGATCGTCTTCCTCAGCTCGGAGCAGGCCTCCTACGTTTCCGGGGCGGCCTGGGGCGTGGACGGCGGCACCGTCCCGGTAATCATCTGAGCGTGGACTTCGACTCGATCGACCTCGCCGGATCGCTGCTGAGCCACGAGGACGCGGCCGGCCTCAGGGCGTTCGGCAGCCGGGAAGCCGCCGTTCTCGTCGCGATCCACGACTGGCCCGGGGAGCCGAGACTGGTGTTCACCGAGCGCCGGGCCGACCTGAAAAAGCATGCCGGAGAGATCTCGTTTCCCGGCGGGATCGGCGAGCAAGGCGACCGGGACCTCGAGCAGACCGCCCTGCGGGAGTCTCACGAGGAAATCAATCTCGACCCGGCCCGGGTCGAAGTGATCGGAGCCCTGGCCCCGGTAGGGACCTTCGTCACCTCGTTCCGGATCCAGCCGTTCGTCGGCCTGGTGAGTGGCGACGACCCGCTGGTCGCCAGCCCGGACGAGGTCGCCGCGATCCTGCATTTCGGGATCGATGACCTGGTGGATTCCTACGCAATGCGGCGGCTGGTCCGGCGCGGAGTGCCGATCCGGACCCCGACCTTCGAGATGGACCGCCACCTGATCTGGGGCGCGACCGCGAGGATCCTGACCGACTTCCTGGTCCGGATCGGCGCCATGACCTGAGCCGCCCCGGACCCGGGACGGCTCGAGGGGCGGGCCTAGACGTCCTTCTCGACCGGGACCCCGACCAGGTTGCCCCATTCGGTCCAGGAGCCGTCGTAATTCTTCACGTCGTCGAGGCCGAGCAGCTCGTGCAGCACGAACCAGGTGTGGGCCGAGCGCTCGCCGATCCGGCAGTAGGCGATGATCGGCTCGCCCTTCTGGCCGATCACGCCGTTGTCGCGGTAGAGCTCCTCCAGTTCTGCGGGCGACTTGAAGGTTCCATCCTCATTGACCGCCTGGGCCCACGGCACCGAGGCGGCGCCCGGGATGTGACCGGCGCGCTGGGCGCCTTCCTGTTCGTATCCCGGCATCGCGATCAGCTCGCCCGAGTACTCCTGCGGGCTGCGCACGTCGACCAGCCTGACGTCCTCGTCCAGAGCGGCGAGCACCTCGGGCTGGCGGATCCGGATCGAGTCGTCGCCGGATGAAGCCTCGAATGTCTCGGCGGCGTAGTCCGGGGTTTCCGTCGAGGTCTCGCGGCCCTCGCCGATCCACCTCTCGCGGGGACCGTTTATCAGCTTCACCTTGTTGTGGCCGTAGTACCGCAGGTACCAGTAGGTGTAGGCGGCGAACCAGTTGTTGCGGTCGCCGTACAGCACGATCGTGTGATCGTTCGAAATGCCTCGCTCGCCGAGCAGCCGGCCGAACGCATCGCGCCCGAGGAAGTCGCGCCGGACCTGATCCTGGAGGTCTGTCATCCAGTCGAAACCGATCGCTCCCGGGATGTGCGCCTCCGCGTAGAGCGCCGGGTTCTCATCGACTTCGACGATCCGGACCGAGTCGTCGTCGAGACGGGCGGCCACCCAGTCCGTATCCACCAGTACATCGTTCGCGTAGGTCATGCAAGGCCTCCAGGTCTCTTGTGGGATCCCGTCCGGACCCCCGGTTCGATTCAATATGGGGTAATTCCTATCGGAGTTTAGCTATTTACCCTGGCCGGCTCGCCATCAAGGGGAAACGAGGCTGTCGGGTCGCCCCCGTAGGCTTCCCGTCGTGCCCGGGAATGCGATCGAAATCGAGGACCTCGACGTGATCCGCGGGGGCAAGACGGTGCTCCGGTCCATTTCGCTGGGGGTCCAGGCCGGCTCGGTCACCGGCCTGCTCGGCCCGAGCGGCTGCGGCAAGACCACGCTGATGCGCTCGATCGTCGGCGCCCAGATAGTCGCCGGAGGCAAGGTGGGTGTGCTCGGACGGCCGGCCGGGTCGGCTGACCTGCGCTCACGGGTCGGCTACGTGACCCAGGCACCCTCGGTCTACGGCGACCTGACCGTGCGGGAGAACCTCGACTACTTCGGCCGCGTCGTCGGGGTTGATGGCGAACGCGTGACCGAGACCGTCGGCGCAGTTGCGCTCGAGGGCTACGACGACCGCATCGTGAACTCGCTTTCGGGCGGCGAGCGGGCGCGGGTCTCACTGGCGAGCGCGCTGCTCAACCGCCCCCGGCTGCTGGTCCTCGACGAACCGACGGTCGGGCTCGACCCGTTACTCCGGTCCGAGCTCTGGAGGGATTTCCACCGGCTGGCCGACGGCGGCACGACCCTGCTGATCTCCAGTCACGTGATGGATGAGGCCGGGGAGTGCGACCAGTTGCTGTTGATGCGCGAGGGCCGCCTGTTGCGGCACTGCCCCCCGGACGAACTCCGCCGGGAAACCGGCGAACAGGATCTCGGCCGCGCCTTCCTCAAGGTAATCGAGAGGACCGGGCAGGCATGAGCACCCGGGTCACCTTCGCCACCGGCGGCCGTGTGCTCCGCCAGATCCGGCACGACCCGCGGACCATCGCACTGCTGATGGCCGTGCCGGCCCTCCTGCTCACCTTGATGCGTTTCGTCTTCGACGGCCAGGAGGAGGTCTTTCAGTCGATCGGCGCCCCGCTCTGCGGCCTGTTCCCTTTCATCGTGATGTTCCTGGTCACCTCGATCACCATGCTGAGGGAGCGCACCACCGGCACGCTCGAACGGCTGATGACCCTGCCGATGTCGAAGCTGGACCTGCTCACGGGATACGGCCTCGCCTTCGGAACGCTGGCCGCCGCCCAGGCGGTGGTCGTCTGCCTGGTGGGGTTCGGGCTGCTCGGACTGAACGCCCCTCACGGAGTCCTGCTGGTCGGCGTTCTGGCGATTCTCAACGCCCTGCTCGGCATGGCGCTCGGGCTGTTCCTCAGCGCGTTCGCGCGGACCGAGTTCCAGGCGGTCCAGTTCATGCCGGCGTTCATCTTTCCCCAGATGCTGCTCTGCGGGCTGTTTGTCGCCCGGGAAGACATGGCGCCGGTGCTCGAGGCGGTTTCCTGGCTGCTGCCGTTCACCTACGCCTACGACGCGCTGGAGAGAGCCACCTCTCCCGAAGCGCTCGGCACGGCGCTGGCGATTGACGTGCTCGTCGTGGTCGGAGCCACGATCGCCTCGCTGGCCCTCGGCGCCCTCACACTGAAGCGCCGCACCGCATGAGCCCGGTGTCCCGACCGGCCACCGTTGCCCGTTCGTCCGGCCGCCGCGTAAGCTAAGAGCGATGAACGAAATCAAGCCGCTGACCAGCATCAACGGAGAGGTCACCCCGTCCGAAGATGCGCTGCTGCCGTTGCCCGATGACGGACTGCTGCGCGGCGACGGGGCGTTCGAAGTCCTGCGCGTCTACGGTGGCCGTCCGTTCGCCCTGGCCGAACACCTCGACCGGATGCAGCGTTCGGCGGACGCGATCGAGCTCGGCTTCGACCGGCCGGCCCTGGAGGGTGAGATCCGGGAACTGCTGGGACAGATGGACCGGCCCGACTGCCTGGTCCGGCTGATCTGCACCCGGAGTGGCCGGCGCCTGGTCATGACCGAGCCGCTGATCGTGCATTCACCGTCGGTGACCCTGGGCACGGTCACCTACTCCCCGACGAACATCCTCAACCGGGTCAAATCGCTCTCCTACGCGGCAAACATGCAGGCGACCCGGATCGCGAAGTCGGCCGGGGCGGACGAGGCGCTCCTGGTCCGGCCCGACGGAATCGTGCTGGAGGCGCCGACGTCAACCCTGTTCTGGGTATCCCCGCAAGGGAACCTCCGGACGACCGCGGTCGAGGCCGGCGTGCTCGACTCGATCACGAGGGCCAAGATAATCGCCGGGACCGAAGTCGAGACCGGCGAGTTCCCACTCGAGGACGTGCTCGAGGCGAGCGAGGCCTTCCTCGCGTCGACGACCCGCGAAGTACAGCCGGTCAGTTCGGTCGACGGCCACGAAATCCCGACCGGGCCGTCCCCCCGCACGATCGAGGCCGCTCAGGTCTTCTCCGCCGCACTCGAGGACGAACTCGGCCGGACCGGCGATCGGGCCGACGGCACGGTCCCTCCCCCGGAGAGCTGAGCCCGGGCATTCCGGGTCGGCCGCAGGCCGGCCGGCCCCGGATCGCCGGTGCCCCGCCTACAGGTCGGAATCGCGCAGGTACCACTCGGCGTCGAGGGCGCCCTGGCAGCCGGAGCCGGCGGCGGTCACCGCCTGACGGTAGGTGTGGTCGACCAGGTCGCCGACCGCGAACACGCCGCCGAGGTTGGTCGCGGTCGAGGCCGGATCGACCTTCACGTAGCCCTCGTCATCGGTATCGACCTGGCCGGTGACGATCTCCGACCTGGGGATGTGACCGATCGCCACGAACACGCCGTCGACGGCCACGTCTTCGGTTTCGCCGTCGTCGGCACGGCGAAGCCGGACCGTGGCGAGAGCACCGTCGTCCCCCGCGACGAACTCTTCCGGCACGTAGGGGGTCTTGAAGTCGATGTTGTCGGTATTGGCCGCGCGATCCTGCATGATCTTCGAGGCCCGGAACTCGTCTCGGCGATGGACCAGTTCGAGGCCGCTGGCGAACTTCGAAATGAACACCGCATCCTCGATCGCCGAGTCCCCGCCACCGATCACCATGGTCGACT
>JBGUDX010000040.1:0-9702 GCA_041821645.1 Acidobacteriota bacterium | reverse complement strand
ATTTGACCGGGCTGCTTGCGCCGGCTTGAGCCCCCGGCGGCCGCCGAGCGGGAAGCGAGCCGGACAGGATTGGCATCCCGCGGTTTCGGCTATTCCGCGGTCTCGCGGTCGCCGAAGATGGCGGTCCCGACCCGGACGATCGTGGCGCCTTCTTCGATCGCCACCTCGAGGTCGCCGCTCATGCCCATCGACAGCTCGTTCATTTCGACCCCTTCGAGGTTCAGCTCGCGGACGCGATCGCTCAACTCGCGCAGCTGGCGCAGGCTGGGCCGGGCGAGATCGGGATCGTCGGTGAACAGGCCGATCGTCATCAGCCCTCTGACCCGGAGCCGGTCGAGCCGGCTGACATCGGTGGCAAAGGCCTCCAGCTCGGCCGGGTCCAGCCCGAACTTGGACTGCTCGCGCGAGGTGTTCACCTGAAGCAGCACGTCGAGCTGCTCGTCTTCTCGCTCAAGCCGTTTCTGCAGCTTGTTGGCCAGCGAGATCCGGTCGAGCGACTGCAGGCAGCTGATGTAAGGGATGAGCGCGTTGATCTTGTTCGACTGGAGGTGGCCGATGAAGTGGCGCTGGTAGTCGAGGTCGGACAGCGCCTCGAACTTGGGCCGGACCTCCTGGACCCGGTTCTCGGCGACCAGGGTCTCACCGGCCTCGATCGCCACCCGGATCCGTTCCGGTTCGACCGTCTTGGTCGCCAGCAGCAGCCGGACCTCTTCGGGGTCGCGGCCGGCGGCCTCGCACGCAGCGGTCATCCGGCCCTTGACCCGGCCGAGGTTGGCCCGGATCCGGTCGGCTGCCGCCGGATCTCCGCCGCCGGGTTGATCGGCTTCGCTTCGCCCGCCCGGTTCCGGCGGGCTCATTGCGCCGAGCCCTTCAGCTCGGGCGACTCCCGCATCTCGGAGAAGACCGCGGTCGGCGAGCCGGCACGGGCGGTACGCCGCTCGTCGGCGATCACGTGGGAGACGGCATTGATCAGGGCGAGGTGGGTGAAGGCCTGGGGGAAGTTGCCGAGATGGCGTCCCGAGTCGGCCTCCAGCTCTTCGGCAAAAAGGTCGAGGTCGCCGGCCAGGCCGAGCAGCCGTTCGCAGAGTGCTCTCGCGGCGTCTGATTCGCAGATCTCCGAAAGTGCGGCGACCATCCAGAACGAACAGATCAGGAAGGTCCCTTCCTCGCCGTGCAGCCCGTCGTCGGTCTCGTCGGTCTTGTAGCGGAGGATCATGCCGTCGTCGTCGAGTCCGTCCCGCACGGCAAGGACCGTGGCCCGGATGCGCTCGTCGTCCTGGGGCAGGAACCGGACCAGCGGCATCAGCAGGACCGAGGCGTCGAGAGCATCGGTCTCGTAGTGCTGGCGGAAGACCCCGTCGCGGCAGCCCCTCTCGATGATCTCGGCCTTGATCGAATCGGCGGTCCGGTTCCACTTGTCGGCCAGCTCGGCGTTGCCGTACTCGGCCGCCATGCGGGCGCCGCGATCGACCGCCACCCAGATCATCAGCTTTGACGAGACATAGTGCTTCGGTTCACCGCGGGCCTCCCAGATGCCCTGATCCGGATGCGGCCAGGCGGTGATCGCGTGCTCGACCAGGTCGCGAACCAGATCGCGCAGCTCCTCCGAGGCTTCCTCGGGCTTGAGTGCCAGCCGGTTGACGTAGATCGAGTCGAGCAGTGCGCCCCATACGTCGTTCTGCTTCTGGTCGTAGGCGCCGTTGCCGGTTCTGACCGGGTCAGCTCCTTCATAGCCGGTGAGATGGCCGAGCGTGTGCTCGGTCAGGTCGTGCTCGCCGCCGATCCCGTACATGATCTGCAGGTCGCCATCGGCTTCCAGCGCCCGCTGCCGGACGAAGTTCATGAACGCCTTCGCTTCATCGTCGAAGCCCAGCGAGTGCAGCGACCAGAGGGCGAAGGTCGAGTCCCGGATCCAGCTGAAGCGGTAGTCCCAGTTTCGCTCCCCGCCGGGGGTTTCCGGCAGCGAGGTGGTCGCCGCCGCGAGCAGTGCTCCGGTCGGTGCGTAGGTGAGGCCCTTCAGCACCAGGGCCGAGCGTTGCAGGTGGATGCGCCAGGGGTGATCGGGAAAGCTGCCCTGCAGCAGCCACTCCCGCCAGATCTTTTCCGTCGCGTCGAGCCGCTCGGCCGCTGCCGGGGCGCTGTGCGGGCGGGAGGCGATGCCTTCACCCCAGTTCAGTGAGCAGAAGGCCGACTCGCCGCGTTTCAGTTTCAGCGACCCCATGACCCGGCCCTGGTCGAGCTCGAGGTTGAGGCCGGAATTCAGCGCGAGTTCGAGACCGCCGGATACGGTGCTCACCTCGCCCAGTTGACCTCCGGTCCAGACCGCAGACTCGGTTCCGTATTCGAAGCGCGGGGTGCAGCTCAGCTCGAGATCGACCTCACCCTCGATGCAGTGGGCGAACCGGACCATCGATCGGTCGGTCTCCTGCTCGACCGCGACCTCGCCGGGACCGCTCTGATCGCGCCAGGAGGCCAGGGTCAGAGCGTCGCGGATGACCACCCAGCCGGTATCGGTGAACCAGGTGGTCTCCAGAACGAGCGTTCCCGGGCGATAGCGCCGGCTGAGTGGGGCGGCGACTCCGCGGGGGGCGAAGCGGAAGCTGCCGGCGCTGCGGTCGAGGATCGCCCCGAAAACGCTGGGCGAGTCGAACCTGGGCACGCAGAGCCACTCGATCGCTCCGTCCGGTGCGACAAGGGCCGAGGTGTGGCAGTCCGACAGGAAGCCCAGGCTCCCGATCGGGGGAAAGGGCGAGGTGGTCAGGCGATCTCCTCGCGATTTTCGGGACCTTCCTCGCCCGTGATTCCTTCGCTCGGGGTCATTGCACTCCTTTTCGGCTGCTGGGTAGAGGCCGTCCGGCCCCGTTTCGGGCTGGATTCAACCTAGCACCGGTACTGGCGCGATTTCAAAGCCGACCACCCGTCGCTACCCTGAAAGGCCGTGCCGGACCTGTTCACACTCCCGCTCGCGGAACTCAGTCCGACCGTGGTCGCGCTGCTCGAGTTGACCCCGGTCACCCTGATCGTGCTCGCCTACTGGCACCGGGCGATGACCCTCTCCTGGGACGGCCGGCCGATTCCGATCTGGCGGCAGGTCTGCTTCGGCAGCGGAATATTCCTGATCCTGGCCGTGCTGTTCAGCCCCTGGGGCTACCTCGCCGAGGAACTCGTGATCGCCCACATGGTCGAGCACCTGATCCTGGCCGACGCGGCCGCCCTGCTGCTCGTTCTCGGGCTGACCAAGTCGGTCCTCCAGCCGGTCCTGGCGATCACCTTCTTCAACCGGCTCCAGTTCCTGGCCAACCCGCTGGTCGCCTTTCCGCTCTGGGCGATCAACCTGTTCGTCTGGCACATCCCGGTGTTCTACGAGGCGGCCTACGGAGGCGCCCTGATCCACGCGGTCGAGCACGGCAGCTTCATCATGTTCGGGGCGCTGATGTGGATGCCGGTCTTCGGGCCTCTCCCGGTGCCGAACTGGTTCGGCCCCGCGGCGAAGATCATCTACACGGTGGTGGTGCGGTTCACCGCGGGAATACTCGGCAACATCCTGATGTGGACCCAGTTCCCGATTTACGACAACTACGCCGAGGGCCAGGTCAAATGGGGGCTGACCGCGGTCGCAGACCAGAGCATCGCCGGGGTGATCATGATGGTCGAAGGTACCTTCCTGATCATGGGTGTGCTGGCCTGGACCTACTTCGAATCGGCCGGCCGCAGCATCAGAAAGCAGGAGCTGCTCGACCTCGCTTACGCCGAAGGGGCCGAGATCGACGAGCAGAGGGTCGATCGCGCGGTGCGCTCGGGGCATGACGAACTGCTGGAGAAGCGGATTCTGGCCGGCGATTTCGGCGGCCGGTGAAGCGGGCGCCGCTCAGGGCCTGGCTTGTGACCGGGCCGGTCGGGCGCCTGGTCGGGTTCACGGTCGACTTCGCCCGGGAGTTGTGGGCGATGTGGACGCGCCGGCACGACAGGTAGCCGTCTTCGGCCGCCGCCGCGGCCCTGTGGGGCGCCGATCGCCGCTGCGAACTCGCTAGGGTCAGGCGACCTTGAAGACCAACGTCACAGAACTCGAAGATTCACGTGCCCGCGTCGAGGTCGAAGTCGATGCCAAGGAAGTCGGCGTCCAGACACAGCGCGCGGCGCGCAGCCTCGCCCGGGAGATGCGCCTGCCCGGATTTCGCAAGGGCAAGGCACCGCCCTCGCTGGTGATCCAGCGGCTCGGGTTCGAGTCGGTATTCGAGCAGGCCCTGCGTGACGCGCTGCCGGAGTGGTACCAGCGGGCCGTCTACGAGTCCGGCGTGGTGCCGATCGGAGACCCGGAAGTCGAGGTCACCGGCGCGCCGGCCTCCGAAGGCGACGAGGTCGAGTTCAAGTTCGAGGTCGGGGTGAGGCCGGAGGCCGATCTGGGCGAGTACCTCGGCCTTGAAGTCGAGAAGCCGGACACGGCCGTGCCCGACGAGGTGATCGACGGCGAAGTCGACCGCCTGCGGGAGGGCATGGCCAGCCTCGACCCGGTTGAGCGCGAGGCGGCCGAGGGCGATCACGTTCTGGTCGATTTCGTCGGCAGCCTCGACGGGGTCGAGTTCGAGGGCGGCACCGCCAGCGACCACATGATCGAGATCGGCTCCGGACAGCTGATCGACGACTTCGAGCAACAGATCATCGGCGCCGCAACGGGCGACGAAGTCGAGGTGAAGGTCACCTTCCCGGAGGAATACGGGGCGGCAGAGCTGGCCGGGCAGGACGCCGATTTCGCGGTCACGGTCAAGGAGGTCCGGGAGAAGAAGCTGCCGGAGGCCGACGACGATTTCGCGGTCGAGGCGTCCGAGTTCGACTCGCTCGAGGAGCTGCGCTCCGACATCTCTTCCAAGCTGGCCGAGAACGCGGCCGAAAAATCCGAGCAGGACTTCCGGGTCGCCGCCGTCGATGTCGCGGTGGACAACGCAACGGTCGATCTTCCCGACGCCATCGTCAAGGCCCGTGGCGAGGAGAGGTGGGAGCGGGTCGAGCGCCAGATGGCCGGCCAGGGCATGAACCCCGAGACCTACCTCCAGATGCAGGGCAAGACCAAGGGCGAGGTTATCGAGGAGTCGCTGCCCGACGCCGCCCAGGAGATCCGCCGCGAGGCGGTGCTGGTCGCGGTCGCCGACGCCGAGTCGATCGAAGTCTCCGACGAGGAGCTCGAGAGCGAGCTGGAGCACATGGCCGAGCACGAGCGCACGACCGCCGCAAAGCTGCTCGAGCGGCTCAAGCGCGACGGGCGCCACGAGATGGTCGCCGCCGACATCCGGGTCCGCAAGGCGATCGACCGGATCGCCGAGACCGCAGAGCCGGTAGCGATGGGGGCGGAAGAGACCAAAGAAAAGCTCTGGACTCCGGGCGATCCCCGCTAGCCGCCGGCTCGGGGCCCCCCGAGGAACGGCATCTATAGACTCGCCGCCATGAGCCCACTTGTACCCATGGTCGTCGAACAGACCTCGCGCGGCGAGCGTTCGTTCGACATCTACTCCCGTCTTCTCAACGAGCGCATCATCTTCCTCGGCAGCGGTATCAACGAGGACATCGCCAACCTGATCGTGGCCCAACTGCTCCATCTCGAGTCCGACGATCCCGAGAAGGACATCAGCCTCTACGTGAACTCGCCGGGCGGATCGGTGTATGCCGGGCTGGCGATCTACGACACGATGCAGTTCATCAAGCCCGACGTGCAGACGATCTGCGTCGGTATCGCGATGAGCATGGGAGCGCTGCTGCTGGCCGGCGGCGCCGAAGGCAAGCGCATGAGCCTGCCCAACTCGAAGATCCTGATCCATCAGGTCTCATCCGGCTTCGAGGGCCAGGCGACCGACATCGAGATCCATGCCAACGAGATCATCGATACCCGCAGGCGGCTGGACAAGATCCTCGCCAGGCACACCAAGCAGGACCTCGAGAAGATCACCCACGACACCGAGCGCGACTACTTCATGAGCTCCGACGAGGCCAGGGAGTACGGCATCGTCGACAAGGTTCTCGAGCATCACTAGCGCTTCAGCGGCTGCGTCGCTCGCGCTCGGCCTGCTTCTGATCTCGATCCCACTGACGCACCCCGGAGAGGCCGGCGGGGCCGTTCGATCGACCGGATTGGACTTCCGCCTGGAATCAGGCGGCGTTACGCCGGCCCGGACCGTGCCCGGATCGATCCGGCCGGTGCGGATGATCTACCGCTTCCGGGCGCGCCGGGCCACCGGGGTTGCCATTCGCGTGATCCGGGCCGGAGAGGGCAGGACGGTGCGTCGCTTCAGGACGTCACCGAAGCGTCCCGGCAGGTGGCATCGCCGGGTCTGGGACGGTCTGACCGGACGCGGCAGGCCGGTTCCGGCGGGCAGGTACCGGGTGGCACTCGGCCCGTCCGGAGGAGGGCTCCGGACACTCGGGTACCTCAGCATCCACAGTCACACCTTCCCGGTGGACGCCCCGCACGGGGTGCGGGGCCCGGTCGGCCTGTTCGGGGCGGCTCGGCTCGGCGGCCGGACCCACGAGGGGTTCGACGTCACTGCCGCCTGCGGCAGCCCACTGGTAGCGGTCCGGCCGGGCAGGATCCTGAAGGTCGCCTGGGACGGCCGCTACCTCGGAAACCACGTCGTGCTCAAAGGCGCCGGGGAGCGCAGGACCTACCTCTACGCACACCTGATGCGAACGGCAACGGTGCGGCCGGGCCAGACGGTCCGGGCCGGGCGCAGGCTTGGTGCGGTCGGCCAGACCGGGAACGCGGGAGGGACCCCCTGCCACCTCCACATCGAGGTCCGCTCGCGAGGCCGCCTGCTCGATCCCTGGCCGTTCCTCTCGGCCGCGGACCGGTAGCGCGGCGGGGCTGAGGAGCGGCGGGGCCGCCGTCTGGCGGGGAGACGCTGTTCAGGTGGAGGATTCTGGCATTGTGCCTGTAAGCGCACAGCAAAAGGCCGCCAACCGGCGGCCCAGAAGGTTGCCGATGGCGGCCAGACAAAGGGGACACACGAATGAGTAACGGAAGCGGCACCGCCGGTCATATCGATATCGGCGGCGTATTCGAATCGGCCAAGGAAATTTATGGGGGGGCCTTCGGAACGGTCTGGCTGGCAGCCCTGATCATCTGGGTCCCCACCGCGATCATCGTCGCGTTGCTCGGCAACGACGGGTTTCTCGGGGTGGTCGGCGCCCTGGTCCAGGCACTCGCCGGCGTCTGGCTGGCCGGCACTATCGTGCGCATCGTTCAGGACGTCGAGGGTGACGGACGGGTTGATGCCTCGGTCGGCGAGTTGTTCGGGTCGGTCTGGCCCCGCTTGATCTCGCTGCTGGTCATGGGATTCATCATTTCGGTCTGTGTCGCCGTCGGGCTGGTCTTCTTCATCGTCCCGGGAGTGATCATCGCCCTGATGTGGATCGTGGCCGTTCCCTCGATGATCGTCGAGGACAAGGGGATTTTCGATTCGCTCGGACGCAGCCTCGAGCTGACCAAGGGCAACTGGATGCGGATCCTCGGTATCGGCGCCCTGGTCTTCGTCGCATACCTGGTGGTCGTGGCCGTGGCCGCCCTGCTGGCCGCGATCACCCCATTCCTCGCCATAGTCGGCCTGCTCGTCCTCGCGATCCTGGTCTATCCCTATCTGGCGATCATCACCACGGTGCTCTACTTCCGGCTGGTTGAAGTCAAGGATGGGGCCCTGGTCGAGGCCGTGGCAGCCGAAGGTGATATCGAGCCGCCGGTGCCACCCACCGCCTGAGCTAAAAGAACACAGTCGCGGGCCCTGGCGGCCCGCCGAAGAGTTGATCCCGGGCCATCGCCTTCGAGCGGTGGCCCGGGTCGTTCAGACCTTCAGCTCGTATTCCAGCCAGCTCGACTTCTCGGCCCCGATCGAGTCGTAGAGGGCCTGGGCGGCGTGGTTGTCCGGGGCGGTGGACCATTCCAGGCATGAGGCGCCCGAGTCGCGGGCCAGTTCGAGCCCGGCCTCGATCAGTTTGCGGCCGACGCCCTTGCCCCGCACGTCCTCGACCACGTAAAGGTCGTACATCAGCACGGTCCGGGTAGCGGTCAGCGAGCTCTTGTGTCGGTAATAGCAGCCGAACCCGACCAGCCGCCCGCCGTCCCAGGCGCCGAGCAGCCAGCCACTGTGATCGGAGCCGACGAAGCGGCCGAAGAACTCCCGGTTCCGCTCGGGGTCGATGTCCTCGACCTCGTAGAAGCGCTGATAGGCCGCCAGCAGTGGTTCGACCCCGGGGAACGTCTCTTCGGTGATCGGTCTGATTTCGATTGGCATGAAACGACCCTAACCGCTGACCGGACGACGCTGACGCCGGCAAGTTCCTTCCCGCCGGGAGGGACCCCGGTGGCACCCGCGTAGTAAGGGCCGAACCCGAAAACCGTCAAGCCGAGACTCTCCTGGCACTAGAGTGAGACTCGGCCGGCTACAACGCGACCCAGGAGGGTAGAACGCTGGCACGTCCCACCGATTCCAATGAGCAGCTGCTCTGCAGCTTTTGCGGCAAGTCACAGCGCCAGGTCAAGAAGCTGATCGCCGGGCCCGGGGTATACATCTGTGACGAGTGCATCGATCTCTGCAACGAGATCATCGACGAGGAACTGGTCACGACCACCTCCAGGGAGCCGGGCATCGACCTCGACAGCCTGCCGAAGCCCCAGGAGATCAACTCGGTCCTCGACGAGTACGTGGTCGGCCAGGAATCGGCCAAGCGTTCGCTGTCGGTCGCCGTCTACAACCACTACAAGCGGGTCCGCATGGCCGAGAACGAGGACCCCGAGGTCGAGCTCGAGAAGTCGAACATCATGCTGCTCGGCCCGACCGGCTGCGGCAAGACCCTGCTCGCCCAGACCCTGGCCCGGATCCTCAACGTCCCATTCGCGATCGCCGACGCGACCGCGCTGACCGAGGCCGGCTACGTCGGCGAAGACGTCGAGAACATCCTGCTCAAGCTGATCCAGGCGGCCGACTACGACGTGAAGAAGGCCGAGACCGGGATCATCTACATCGACGAGATCGACAAGATCACCCGCAAGGCCGACAATCCCTCGCTGACCCGTGACGTGTCCGGTGAGGGGGTTCAGCAGGCGCTGCTGAAGATCCTCGAGGGAACCACCGCCTCGGTGCCGCCGCAGGGTGGGCGAAAGCACCCTCACCAGGAGTTCCTGACCCTGGACACGACCAACATCCTGTTCGTCTGCGGTGGCTCGTTCGCCGAGCTCGACAAGGTGATCGAGCGCCGGGTCAGCCACAAGGGCATCGGCTTCGGTGCCGCGATTTCGGACCACGAGGATCCGGGCGAGCTGTTCGAGCGCGTTTTGCCCGAAGACCTGATCGAGTACGGGATGATTCCCGAGTTCGTCGGCCGGCTTCCGGTGGTCGCGGCGCTCCACCAGCTCGATCGCGACGATCTGGTGCGGATCCTGACCGAGCCCCGCCATGCATTGGCCAAGCAGTTCGCCCGGTTCTTCGAGTTCGACGGGATCGAGCTGGTCTTTGCCGATGACTCACTCGAGGCGATAGCCGAGAAGGCGCTCGCCCGCGAGACCGGGGCCCGAGGCCTTCGCTCGATCATCGAGAGCAACCTGCTCGACGTCCAGTTCGAACTGCCGTCGCGTCAGGACGTGTCCAAGTGCGTGGTTACCCGAGAGTCGATCGAGAAGGGCCAGGGCCCGATCCTGGTGACCGATGCCGCGCTCGAATCAGC
>JBGUDX010000039.1:0-9745 GCA_041821645.1 Acidobacteriota bacterium | reverse complement strand
GCCGGCGATGCAGCCGAATCGGCGATTGATGCCGGCGACCTGCCGCCGGCGATCGCCGGAGCCGCCCCGAATCCGTTCGAAGACCCGGAAGCCGGCCGTCGCTGGTACCTGATCGGGCCGGCGGCCCTCGGAGCCGCGGTAACCCTGTTCTTCGGGATCATTCCGCAGCCACTGGTCGAGTTCGCCCAGCACGCCGGAAACGCCTTGGCCGCCTACATCTCTTGAGCCCGGGCATCCGCCCGCCTGCTAGTTTTGCGGAGCGGACGGCAAACCTCTCTTCAAGGAGTAGAAGTTGTTCCAGGTACGCATTCACGGCAGAGGCGGTCAAGGGGTGGTCACTGCCTCCGAGCTGTTGTCCGTGGCCGCCTTCGACGAGGGCCGCCACGCCCAGGCCTTCCCGACGTTCGGCTCTGAGCGGACCGGCGCCCCGGTGGTCTCGTTCTGCCGGATCGCCGACAGGCCGATCCGGACCCGGGAGCCGGTCTCCCATCCGGACGCGGTGATCATCCAGGACCCGACCCTGCTCCACCAGGTGGACCTGTTCGGCGGGCTCGACCCGGACGGCTTCATCCTGTTGAACAGCGAGCGATCATTCGCGGACCTGGGCATGGAGGAGTTCATCGCCGGCTTTCGGCCGGAGCGGGCACACACGATGCCGGCGACCGCGATCGCCCGCGAGCACCTCGGACGGCCGCTGCCCAACAGCGTGCTGCTCGGTGGCTTCGCCGGCCTCTGCGAACTGGTCTCGCTCGATGCGGTCACCCAGGCGCTGCGTGACCGCTTTCCGGGGAAGCTCGGAGACTCCAACACCGACGCGGCCACTGTCGCGTTCGAGTACGTGCGGGAGCGGCTGGCCGGAGGCGTTCATGCTTGAGCAGCTCGAGGGCTCGCAGGCGGTCGCCCGCGCGGTCGGCATGTGCCGGCCCGAAGTGATCTCGGCCTACCCGATTTCGCCGCAGACCCACATCGTCGAGAAGCTCTCCGACATGGTCCGCACCGGCGAGATCGATCCCTGCGAGTACATGATGGTTGAGTCGGAGTTCGCTGCGATGTCGGCCTGCATCGGGGCCTCGGCGGCCGGCGCCCGGGCCTACACCGCGACCGCGAGCCAGGGCCTGCTGTTCATGGCAGAGGCGCTGTACAACGCTTCCGGGCTGGGACTGCCGATCGTGATGACCCTGGCCAACCGGGCGATCGGCGCGCCGATCAACATCTGGAACGACCACAGCGACTCGATGTCGCAGCGGGACTCGGGCTGGATACAGCTGTTCGCCGAGACCAACCAGGAGGCGGCCGACCTCCACATCCAGGCCTTCCGCCTGGCCGAGGAGCTCTCGTTGCCGGTCATGGTCTGCATGGACGGCTTCATCCTGACTCACGCGTTCGAGCAAGTGGACCTGCCGACCCAGGAGCAGGTGGACCGCTTCCTGCCCGCGTTCGAGCCCCGCCAGATACTCGACCCGGCCGAGCCGATGACGATCGGCGCCATGGTCGGCCCGGAGGCGTTCACCGAGGTCAAATACCTGATGCACGCCAAGCAACTGCAGGCGCTCGACGAGATCCCCGGGATCGCCACGGACTTCACCAAAGTCTTCGATCGCGAGTCGGGCGGGCTGGTCCGCAGCTACCGGGCCGACGACGCCGAGACGATCGTGGTCGCGCTCGGCTCCGTGCTCGGCACGATCGAGGACGTGATCGATGAACTGCGCGAGCAGGGAGTGAAGATCGGTGCCCTGGCGATCAAGTGCTTCCGGCCGTGGCCGATTGACGAGGTCCGTGAGGCGCTGGCCGGCGCCGACCGGGTCATCGTGATCGAGAAGGCGTTCGCGATCGGTGCCGGCGGCATCGTCGGCCAGAACGTGCGACTGGCGCTGTCCGGGTGCGAGTCCACCGTGTTCGACGTCGTCGCCGGGCTCGGTGGCAGGCCGATCACCCGCAAGTCGCTGCGGGCACTGTTCGACGATGTGCTCGAAGGCGACCTCGAGCCGGGCGGCCTCCACTTCCTCGATCTGAAGAAGGACGTGGTCGAGCGCGAGATCGGCCGCACCGAGAGCGGTCGCAATCCTGGGCCTCACGCCGAAAACATTCTCCGCGACATCGGCACGGTCGCATCGGACTCGCACTGAGGGAGGCGGACGGAATGGCCGAACAGAAGATCAAGGGCTACCAGACCGGGACCTTCGTGGTCGGAAACCGGCTGCTCGACCCCGAACAGCGCTCGACCCAGGCCCGCACCGAGCGTTCGAACTCGCTGACCTCCGGCCATCGGGCCTGCCAGGGCTGCGGCGAGGCGCTCGGTGCCCGCTACACGCTCGATGCCGCGATGCGCGCCTCCGGCGGCAAACTGGTCGCCGCCAATGCCACCGGCTGCCTCGAGGTCTTCTCGACCCCTTACCCGGAATCCTCGTGGCAGCTCCCCTGGATCCACTCGCTGTTCGGCAACGCGCCCGCGGTCGCCGCCGGGGTCGCCGCGGCGCTCAAGGCCAAGGGCCGCGAGGACGTGCGCGTGGTCGGCCAGGCCGGCGACGGTGGCACGGTCGACATCGGCTTCGGCTGTCTCTCGGGCATGTTCGAGAGAAACGACGACGTGCTGTTCGTCTGTTACGACAACGAGGGCTACATGAACACCGGCGTGCAGCGCTCCGGAGCGACCCCGCCGGCCGCGCGGACCGCCAACACCAAGCCGGTCGGCCCGGAGCCGGGCAATGTATTCGGACAGGGCAAGAACATGCCGATGATCGCGATGGCGCACGAGATCCCCTACGTGGCCACGGCCACGGTGGCCGAGCCGCGCGACCTCGAAGAAAAGGTCGAGCGGGCGATGGAGTTGCGCGGCGCCCGCTACCTCCACGTGTTCGTCCCCTGCCCGCTGGGGTGGGGCTCGGCTTCCGAGGACACGATCCGGCTGGCCAGGCTGGTTAAGGAGACCGGGATCTTTCCGGTGTTCGAGGCCGAGCAGGGGGAGGTCACGGCCGTCTCGAAAATCCGCCGGCACGTTCCGGTCACCGAGTACCTGAAGCTGCAGAAGCGATTCGCCCACCTGTTCAAGCCGGAGCCCAACACCGAGGTGATCGAGCGGCTGCAGGCCGGTGCTGAT
The DNA here is from genome assembly GCA_041821645.1 of Acidobacteriota bacterium. Classification (GTDB taxonomy): domain Bacteria; phylum Actinomycetota; class Thermoleophilia; order Solirubrobacterales; family 70-9; genus 67-14. The sequence goes on along the minus strand of JBGUDX010000039.1, from coordinate 6,648 downwards.
CGCAACATCGAACGCTTCGGCCTGCTGGCCGACGACGAGGGGGCCGATTTCCCGGGTGAAGCGACCGACCTCGCCCGGCAGCCCGAGGCGGCAGAGGAGCCACCGCCGGGGGAAGTCGAACCCGATGCCGACAGCGACGTCACCGCTCTGCTCAGGGACACGCACGGGAAGCCGCGCTGATGGAGAAGCCTTTCGCGATAACCCTGGACGTCGGCTCCAGCCTGGCCAACAAGACCGGCAGTTGGCGGACCGAGCGCGCGGTCTACCACGACCGGCTGCCGCCCTGCAACCACGGCTGCCCGGCCGGGGAGGACATCCAGCAGTGGCTCTACGAGGCCGAGGAGGGCGGCGAGGGCTACGAGCGCGCCTGGCGGAAGATCATGGAAGACAACCCGTTCCCGGCGATCATGGGACGGGTCTGTTACCACCCCTGCGAGACCGCCTGCAACCGGGCCGAGCTCGACGAGGCGGTCGGCATCAATTCGGTCGAGCGCTTCCTCGGCGACGAAGGCATCAAACAGGGCTGGCGGGTCGAGCCGCCCTCCGAGTCTTCAGGCAAGCGTGTGCTGGTGGTCGGTGCCGGCCCATCCGGCCTTTCCGCCGCCTACTTCCTGGCCAGGCTCGGTCACGCGGTCACGATCCGCGAGGCCGGCCCGATGTCCGGCGGCATGATGCGCTTCGGCATCCCCAAGTACCGGTTGCCGCGAGACGTTCTCGACGCCGAGGTCGAACGCATCCTCGAGCTCGGAGTCGAGCTGGAGCTGAACAGCAAGGTCACCGACGTGCTCGAGCCGCTGGCCGAAGACGGCTTCGACGCCGCGTTCCTCGCGGTCGGCGCCCAGATCGGCAAGCGCGCCTACATTCCGGCAGGCGAGGCCGAGCACGTGCTCGACGCCGTATCGATGCTTCACGACCTGGAGACCGGAGAAAAGCCGCTGCTCGGCCGCCGTGTCGCGGTCTACGGCGGCGGCGACACGGCGATGGACGCGGCCCGAACCGCCAAGCGGCTCGGAGCCGAGGAGGCGGTGGTCGTCTACCGCCGGACCCGCGAGGCGATGCCGGCCCACGATATCGAGGTCGAGGAGGCCGAAGAGGAGGGCGTGATGATGCGCTGGCTCTCGACCATCAAGAAGGCCGAAGACGGCAAGCTGGTGCTGGAGCGGATGGAGCTGGACGAGACCGGCTTCCCGCAGCCGACCGGAGAGATGGACGAGCTCGAATCCGACTCGCTGGTGCTGGCGCTGGGGCAGGACTGCGACCTCTCGCTGGTCGAAGGCGTGCCCGACATCGAGGTCGAAGACGGCGTGGTCAGCGTCGGTCCCGACCTGATGACCGGCCACCCCGGGGTCTTCGCCGGCGGTGACATGGTGCCGGCCGAGCGCTCGGCGACCGTGGCCATCGGCCACGGCAAGAAGGCCGCGCGCCACATCGACGCCTGGCTGCGCGGGGCCACGTATGAAGCCCCGCCCGAGCCAGGGCTGGCGACTTTCGGGACACTCAACACCTGGTACTACTCGGACGCGCCGCGCACCCACCGCCCGCGACTCGACGCGGTCCGCCGCCAGGACACTTTCGACGAGGTCATCGAGGGCTTCGACGAGTCGAACGCGCTGTTCGAGGCCCGCCGCTGCATGTCGTGTGGCAACTGTTTTTCCTGCGACAACTGTTACGGCGTCTGTCCCGACAACGCCGTGATCAAGCTCGGACAACCCGGCGAGCTGTACGAGATCGACCTCGATTTCTGCAAGGGCTGCGGGATCTGCGTCGCCGAGTGCCCCTCGGGCGCGATCCGGATGGAGCCGGAAGAGATCTGATCCGCCGTGACCACCGGCGCTGTCCTGACCGCCGATGGTGTTCTGACGGTCGGCGCTGTCCCTACTGGGGCTTGCTCAGAACGGTGAAGCTGCCGACCCAGGATCCGATCCGCCGTTCCGGGACGAGGCCGGCGGCCTCACCGTGCTGATCGATCGCGGCGGGGGAGACCCAGTGGGGGTCGCCCATCAGCTCGCCGACCACCAGTCGTGCACCCGGCTTGATCACCCGGGCGAGCTCGGAGATCGCGGCGGCCTGGTCGGGGATCTCGCCCAGCGTGGTCACCAGGAAGGCTTGATCAAACGAATCGTCGGCAAACGGCAGGTCCCGCCCGTCGCCACGGGTCGGCCGGATGTTGCTGATGCCTTCTTCGGCCGCCCGCTGCATGGTGTGGTCGAGCATCTCCTGCTGGATGTCGAAGATCTCCAGAGTGCCGTCCGGGCCGATCCATCCGGCTGCGTCGAGCGTGTAGTAGCCGGTCCCCGGTCCAACTTCCAGGATTCTCTCGCCGGGACTGGCATCGAGCGCATCCCGCAGCCGTTCGCGGGTGATCAGCGGATGAGGGGCCTCGACCCAGAAGCGCTGTCCGTACGGGCAGGCCGAGGGGTTCTTCCGCCACCAGAGGGCCACCGCGAGCACGATGCCGAGCGCCGCGGCGGCGAGCAGATTCAGTTTCTTCATGCCAGCAGTCTAGGCGGAGGGAACCAAGCGCCGACCCGAGGTCCCGCTCGGAACTGGCAACGAAAATTGCCCCTACAGGGTTAAAACCCCTGCCAGAATCGCCGGCCCCAGGGTCCCTCTCGGAACTGGCAACGATAAGTGCCCCCACAGGGTTAAAACCCCTGCCAGATTCGCCGGTCGAGGCGTGGGCGAATCGCCGGTCGGGCGATGGCGCCCCACGGTCGGGGCGATGGCGACCTGCCACTCGGTGAACAACCGCGAACCGGGCGGTACGACCTAGGGTAGGCGCCGTGATCTGGATCACCCTGACCATCATCGCCTCGGTTCTGATCGGCATCTACGCCGAGCGCCGCTGGCCCTCGCTGGCCGGCCCCGGGTCGCGCCGGTCTCTGACCATCCTGCTCTATTTCGTGATCCCGCCGATCATCTTCATCAACCTCGCCCGGGCCGACTTCGATCTCGGGGTCGGGGTCGGGCTGGCCCTCGGACTTGTCACGGTGATCGTGGTCGGCCTGGTCAGCTGGGCGATCGCGGTCCCTCTGCTTAAATTGCCGCGCCCGGTCGCCGGCGCGGTGATCTGCTGCGTGGTCACCTCGAACACCGGCTACCTGGGCTACCCGATGGTGCTCACCCTGATGGGCGGCGACGACCTCACCCAGGGGGTGGTCTACGACGTCGTGGTCAGCGGCATCGCCCTTACCGTCATCGCGTTCGGCGTCGGGGCGACCTTCGGCACCCGGGCCGGGGAAGGTTTCAGGGAACGCACCCGGTCCTTCTTCCTCAAGAACCCGCTGCTCTACGCCGCGATTCTCGGCTGGCTCGCGCCCCAGTGGATGGCGCCCGACATCCTGGTCGACATTTCCTGGGTTCTGGTGATCCTGATCCTGCCGGTCGGTTTCTTCGCGGTCGGGGCGGTACTGGCCGAAGAGGAGCGGATCGGCGCGATCCGGCTGCCGCCGAAGATCCACAAGCCGGTGGCCGCTGTGATCTTCACCCGGCTGCTGCTCTCTCCGGCGCTGCTGATCGTGCTCTCGATGCCGTTCTCGGGGATCCCGCGGTCGTTCTACCTGATGGCGGCGATGCCGACCGGCCTCAACTCGATGATCGTCGGCCACGCCTACGGCCTCGACCTCCGCACCACGGCCGAAGCGCTGGTCTACACGACCGCGATCGTCGTCACCGGCGCGGTCGCCTGGTCGCTGCTCGGCTGATCCGGCCGCCCTGTCGCCGGTGACCTGAGACCATGACGGCATGCTGCACCATGTCGCCCTCGAGGTAACGCCGGAGAAGATCGAGGCCGAGCGCGATTTCTGGACCGCGGTCGGATTCAGACGGGTCGAAGTGCCGGAGGGGCTCGATCCCGAACTGGTCTGGTTGGAACGGAACGGGTCGCAGATCCATCTGCTTCCGGCCGATTCGCCGGTGATCCCGGCCGACGGGCACGCGGCGATCGTCGCACCGGACTTTGAAGACACGGTCAATGGGCTCGAAAAGGCCGGCTTCGAGGTTTCGAGGAGGCTCGAGTACTGGGGCGCCCCCCGGGCCAAGGTGACCACACCGGGCGGTCACCTGGTCGAGCTGATGGCCGCTCCACCCGACGGCAAGCAGGGCTGACCGGCGATAGTCTGATGCTGGATGAGCTCGACTGACCCGGTACGCGTCGACCATGGAACCGCCCGGCGGTTCGAACTTGCCCCGGGTGAGCGGATCCGCATCGCTACGCCCGACGGCGGGCAGGGTGGCGACTTCAGCTTCATCGGCTTCGACCAGGCGGTGACCCGCAACGCGATCGGCTGGCAGCTCTACGGCAAACCGTGGCTCGCCTTCTCGGCCGATCCGGGATCGAAGCTCTACGACGCTGACGGCGAACCGGTTCTCGAGGTGACTGCCGCGAACGGAGACGGGCGCAACGACATCATGTACCCGGGGTGCTGGTCCGGGGTCTACGAGGACGGCAGGCCGGGCTGCCGCGACCTGATATCCGAGGCCCTGGAGATCGAGCGCCGGGAACTCACCGGAATGCTCTCCTTCTTCATCAACCACACGGTCGAGGACGACTGCTACCGCGGCCTGGGCGAAGTCAGCCTGAGCCCGGGCGACCACATCGAGCTGGGGGCTGTCCGGGCCTGCGTCTGTGCGGTCAGCGCCTGTCCCGATACGGAGATACCCGGCTGGACCGCGGGGCCACTCGAGGTCACCGTCTCGGAGGCCGGGCGGGCGGCGTGATCTCGACCTTCAGACTTGCGGTGGCCCAGCCGGCAATCGATCGCGCCGCCCCCGAACAGTCCCGGGTCGAAGACGCGAAACGACTGATCGCGCAGGCCGGCAGAGAGGGTGCGGAGCTGGTGCTGTTCCCGGAGAGCTACCCCGGGCCGATCTCGGCCGATGGCGACTACGACGCCTCGCCTGCCCTCGCCGAGGCGGCTCGCGATTCCGGGTGTGCGGTCTGCTGGGGCCGGGTCGAGCGCGATGATGATGGCCGCTGTCACACGGTGGCTTATCTGATCGACGCCGGCGGCCGGCAGCGGGTCCGGTACGTGCGCAGCCATCCGGCCACCGGCGACGTGCATCCGGTGCTATCGGGCGCGCCGATGGCACCGGGCCCCGAACTCGGCCTGGCCGAATCGGGCGGTGTCGTTTTCGGGATCGCGATCTGCTCGGAGCTCTGGATCCCCGAGGTTGCCCGGTCGCTGGCAGTGGAAGGGGCCGAAGTCATCCTGGCCCCGGCCGGTGGAGCCTTTCACCGGGTCGCTGCCAACTGGAAGCTGATCGCCAGGGCGCGGGCGATCGAGAACGGCTGCTTTGTCGCCCTGACCCAGCAGATCTTCGACGGGGAGCAGGGCTCGGCCCTGATCGCCGGACCCGAGTCCGTGCTCGCCGAGTCGACCGCGCCGGGGCTTTGCGTGGCGACGCTCGACCTCGAGCGGGCGCGATGGCTGCGGGACAACGACGACTCGATGCACGAACCAAAACGGTTCGATTCCCTTCCGGGCCTGCTCAGGGCCCGTCGCCCGGAGCTGTACGGGTCGCTGACCGGACCCCGGGACGGGCTCTACGACTACGAGGGCGAAGCCCGGCCGAAGTCGTCATGAGTCCTGTCGGGCGGGCCTGTTAGTTTCGACCGGTGCGCTATCCCGTCGAGTCCTTCACCCCTGCCGAGCGGGAACTGCTGGCGCCGCACTTCACCAACGTGGACCGGCCCGTTTTCGCTCTGACCAACCTGCCCGAGACGGTCAAAGGCGCTCTTTTCGCACGCTATTCCCGCTATCCGGGAACGCTTCGAAGGCTCTACCTGGATGAGTTCGCGGACGAGATGCCGTCCGGCCCCCGGCCGTTCGACGGCGATGAAGGCGAACGCGCGGCAGATCTCTACGAGCGCATCTTCGTCGGATACGGCGATGACTCGATCGCCCAGGTCGGCGGCGCCCACGTCGCCTGCGAATGGGTATCCAACATCCTGACCAAGGCACTTCAGCGCGGCCGGCTGGCGGCCTACCTCGAGCAGTCCACCCGCTACATCGCCTACGACCAGGAGATGCCCGGGGGCGGTTACCGCTACTTCGGCGACGACGACTTCGGGCCGGACTATGCGCAGGCGATGGACTCGGTCTTCTCGATCTACTCCGACTCGCTGGTCAAGGTCGAGGCCTGGGCCGCCGATCGCTGGCCCCGGGGCGAGGGCGAGCCGGAAGGACCGTGGCGACGCTCGATCAAGGCGAAAGCGCTCGACCTCCTGCGTGGGCTGCTTCCCGCCGCGACACTCAGCCACGTCGGCATCTTCGCTTCCGGCCAGGCTTACGAGCAGCTGCTGTTCCGGCTGATGGCGTCGCCGCTGCCCGAGGCGCGCCAGTTCGGCGGCATGATCCTCGATGAGCTCAAGCAGGTGATCCCGAGTTTCGTCTCCAGGGTGGACCGGCCCGATCGAGGCGGCGAATGGATCTCGTTCCTCGAAAACCGGCGCGAAGTCACGGAGGGCTGGGTCGCCCGGCTGGGGCTCGACCGCAGGGAGCAGGGCGATGACACCCCGACCGTCGATCTGCTCCAGATTCACGGGACCGAAGACGACCTGCTGGCCGCCTGCCTGTTCGAGGCGGCCGGAGCGTCGGAGACCGAGATCCGGTCACGGATCGCCGAGCTCTCTGCCGAGCAGCGCGC
>JBGUDX010000038.1:0-9915 GCA_041821645.1 Acidobacteriota bacterium | reverse complement strand
CGAGTCCCGGCGGCCCACCCGAGCCCCACTCGGCGACGGTCCCCCTCGGCCGCCCGGCCACCACCGCCGTCGCAGCGGCCACCCCCTTGCCGACCGGGTTTTCGCCGGCCGCCGGCTCCGGGCCGGACTCCGGCCCCGCAGCGGCGGGCCCCGGACCGGCCGGCTCCAGTCCGGCGACCGTGAACCCCTTCGACTCGAGCCTGCCTTCGAGCAGGTACCGGGTGCCCGGCCTGAGACGATCGGCCACCCAGGGCTGGTTGAACCAGACCGCTTTCATCTCACCCGAGTCATCCGCCACCCTGGCCTCGATCAGACTGAACCGACGCCTGCGGGTCCGAACCGTCCGGGCGCTGAGCAATTCGATCGCGACGATCGCCGGCTCGCCGGGCTTGAGCCGGTCCAGGGCTACCCGGTCCGGGATCTCACCATAGGCCCGCGGTACCCGCCAGAGCAGGTCGAAGATCGTCTCGACACCGGCCTCGGCCGCCCGGGCTGCGAGCTTGGGCCCGACCCCGGACAGCTCACCGACCGGTCTCTCCAGCCGCGTCGGCCGTGGCCACCGCACCGGCGCAGCAAACAGCGCCGCCCGCGACGGCCTCTCGCCACCCCCGAACGGAGGCGGCGCTACTGGCTGGCTAGCAGCCACCACCAGCTCGGCTGGCCGCCTTCGTGGAGCTCGAGCTCGAGCTCGAGCCCATCTCCGGTGTGGTTCTCGATCTCGTCCAGCGAAATCGGCGCCCCTTCCCCGGCGATCACCGTGACCAGCTCTGCACCGTCGGCCATCCGCCCGATCGTGACAGCCAGGGTCGGGGCCGCTTCGCCCCAGGCGACGATCTCATCCTCGACGAAGCCGACCGCCTCGCCGGCCTGAAACCGGCCCTGCGCATCGTCGCGGGCCGCGGGGGCGATCCCGCCGACCCTGAGGTCGGCTATCGCATCGCCGAGTCGGGCCCGGTTGGCATCGAGATCGGCCGATGCTTCGAATTCGATCAGGGCGAGCATTCCGGCCTGCTGGGTCCTGGTCGGGATCACTTCTGCCCGCTTCTCGGAGAGCTCACAGGCCCGTTCGGCCGCCATGATCACGTTCGAGGAATTGGGCAGAACCAGGACCCCGCCGGCCCCCACTTCCCGTATCCCGGCCAGCAGTTCGGCCGTCGAAGGGTTCATGGTCTCCCCGCCGGGCACGACCAGAGCGCCCATCTCGGCAAATATCGCTTCGAGCCCGGAACCACTGCCGACCACCACCACCCCGGTCTGTCGTCCGGAGTCCAGCCTCGCATCGCGCTCGGCTACCTGCTTGCGCATGTCGGCCACGTCCAGGTTGGTCACCGACCCCGCTTCGGCAAACACAGCCATCGCCGCCTCGGGATCATCGGTGTGGACGTGGATCTTGAGCGTGGCTTCATCTCCGACCACGAGCACCGAATCCCCGAGATCCTCGAGACTGCCGACGAATTCCCTCGAAACCAGCCCCGAGCCGGAAACGATGAAGTTGGTGCAGTACTGGAACCGGCTGTCTTCATGCTGGGGCTGCCCGGCCCGCGCCGGAGAGTGGTGCTCGATTTCAGGCAGGTCGGTGTCTTCGCCCCGCAGGGCGGCCAGCACCCCGGCCAGGATGAGCACCAGTCCGTACCCCCCTGCATCGACCACTCCGGATTCAGCCAGCACGTCGAGTTGCTCGGGGGTGCGCTCGACCGCCTTCTGCCCGTCGGCGATCGCTCGCTCGAGAACCTCGGCCAGCACGTCATCCTGCTCTTCAATGGTCGCGTCGGGCATGAGTCGCTGTCGCTCGGGTTCGATGTGGGCGAGCTGTCGCGAAATCGAGTGGGCCATCTCCCGGAACACGGTCAGCATGGTTCCTTCCGCCGGCTCGCGAACCGACTCATAGGCGGCGTCGGCCGCGGTCGCAAAGGCCGAGGCCACCAGAACGGGATCGACCAGCTCTCCCGGCCTCGAGGCGAGTTCCTCGGCCGCGCCGCGGACGATCTGACTGAGAATCACGCCCGAATTCCCGCGAGCCCCCATAAGGGCCGCCCGGGCCAATGCCGAAACCATCTGCGTGCGGCCGATCTCATCGAGAGTTCGCCCGTCGTCCATGCGGTTGAGCTCTTCCATGACCGCCCGCATGGTCATCGCCATGTTGTCTCCGGTGTCGCCATCGGCAACCGGAAAGACGTTCAGGTCATTGACCTCCTGGCTGCGTGCTTCAAGGGAGCCGTAGGCGGACGCGATGACGCGTCTGAACCTCTCAATGCTCGGGTCAGCCACAATTGCCGAGTCTACGCGACGACGTGGCGGTAAACGGGAATCGCGTGCCGGCGGCTTCGGCCAGGTGGACGCGCCCGATGCCGGATCAGCTCAGCCGCCTGCCGCCAGGCAGCTGCACTAAGCCTTGGCGACCTTGTTTGCCTTGAGGCAGCGCGTGCAGACGTTGACCCGCTTGCGGGAGCCGCCCTCCACGATCCGGACCTTCTGCAGGTTGGCGTTGAACCGCCGCCGGGTGGCTACCATCGAGTGGCTGCGCGAGTTCCCGAAAGACGGGCCCTTGCCGCAGCTGTGACATACGCGTGCCATAGGACGGGAGATCCTAGCCGATCGACGGCGCAACCGGCTTCCGGATGGTGACTCCGGGACCCGCTCAAGCGGCTCCGGGTCGGCACTCTTCCCGCATCTCGTTCATCCGCAGAACCGCGCGGGCGGCATTCGCCCCCTGGTCGCGCTTCCCACCGCCGGTCCGGGCCAGTGCCTGCTCCATGTTCTCGACCGTGAGCACGCCGAATCCGCACGGCACGCCGGTCTCGATCTGAACCGACTGGATCCCTCTGGCCGCCTCGCTGCAGACGAAGTCGTAGTGGTCGGTTTCGCCGCGGATGACTGCGCCCAGACAGGCGACCCCGCTGAACCGACCGGAAGTCGCGCAGTAGTGGGCGGCCAGCGGCAGCTCGAAGGCTCCCGGGATCTCGAAGGTCTCGATGTCCTGCTCTGCCACCCCCGCGGCAGAGAACTCCGACTTCGCACCCGCCACCAGCCGTGCCGCCAGGTCTTCGTAGAAGCTGCCGACGCAGATCGCGAATCGGTCCGCCTCTCGCCCGGGTCCACTGCCGGGCTCAGACATCGCGGTCATCCCGGTCCGGGGCATCGTCCGCGTCGCCGGCGGCACCTTCGGGGTCGTCCCGCATTCCCGCATCCGTCTCCTGGTCCTGAATCCGCTCGCCGTGAAGCATCTCCTCGTCAAAGGCCAGGCCCTGATGGTGGAGGATGTGACCCATCTTGTCGCGCTTGGCCCTGAGGTATGACTCGTTGTACTGGTTTGGCGGGGCCTCGATCTTGATCTGCTCGGTCACCTCCAGACCGTGCCCCTCGAGACCCTTGATCTTCTTCGGGTTGTTGGTCAGGATGCGGATCTTCCGCAGGCCGAGATCCCTGAGGATCTGAGCGCCGATGCCGTAGTCCCGGAGATCGGCCGGGAGACCCAGCTTGAGGTTGGCATCAACCGTGTCGAGCCCCTCCTCCTGGAGCTTGTAGGCCCGCAGCTTGTTGAGCAGGCCGATTCCCCTGCCTTCCTGGGAAAGGTAGAGCAGCACTCCCCTGCCTTCCTTCTCGATCATCGCCATCGCCGCCGCAAGCTGTTCACCGCAGTCACAGCGCATGCTGTGGAACACGTCGCCGGTCAGGCATTCGCTGTGCACCCGGACCAGCACCGGCCCACCGGTGTCCACCCGGCCCTTGACCATCGCGACGTGGTGCTTGTCGTCGACCAGTGACCGGTACCCGACTGCCCGGAAGTCGCCGATCGAAGTCGGCAGGGCGGTCGAGACGACGCGCTCGACCAGCTTTTCGTTCTCGCGACGGTAGGCGATCAGATCGGCGATCGTGATCATCGTGAGCCCGTGTTTTTCGGCATAGACGGCGAGGTCGCCGACCCGGGCCATGGTCCCGTCCTCGTTCATCACCTCGCAGATCACGCCGGCGGGCGCCAGGCCGGCAAGGCGGGCAAGATCGACACTGGCTTCGGTATGACCGGTTCGCTCGAGTACGCCGCCGTCCTTTGCCTTGAGCGGAAAGACGTGGCCCGGTACGACGAGGTCGCGCGGGCTCGCATCGGGGTCGATCGCGACCTGGACCGTGTGGGCCCTGTCCTGGGCAGAGATCCCAGTGGTCACGCCCTCAGCCGCTTCGATCGAGACGGTGAACGCCGTCTCCAGCGGGGCCTCGTTCTTTGCAGTCATCAATTTGAGTCCGAGCTGCTCGCAGCGCTCGGAGGTGAGCGCCAGGCAGACCAGGCCGCGGGCCTCCTTGACCATGAAGTTGATCGCCTCGGCGGTCGCGAACTCGGCCGCCATCACCAGATCGCCCTCGTTCTCCCGGGCCTCGTCATCGGTCACGATCACCATGCGGCCTCGACGGATGTCCTCGAGCGCCGTCTCCACCGATGAGAAGGGCCCGCCCTGCTCGGTCACGCTGGGCTGGCCGGGTGTTTCCGAGGCTTGACTCATCGACTACTCGCGCTCACTCTCGTCGGTTGCTGTCTGGTCGGTTTCTGAGGAACTGTCCGGTCCGGAACTACCGGGCGGGCTGTCTCCTGGGTCATATGGTGACACCATCCGCTCGACGTATTTGGCTATTACGTCACACTCGACGTTCACGGTCCGGCCTTCGGCCAGCCGGCCCAGGGTGGTCCTCTCCCTGGTCTCCGGAATCAGAACCACCTCGGCCCACCCCCTGCCGGCCGCCGAAACGGTGAGGCTTACCCCCTCGACGGAGATCGAGCCCTGAGCCACCACGTAACGGCCCAGCCTCTCCGGGATCTGAATCCGCACCCGCAGTGAAAAGCCCTGTTCGTCGAGCCGGGAGATCTCGCCCACCCCGTCCACATGGCCCTGGACGATGTGGCCGCCGAGCCGCTGGTCGGCCCGCAGCGCAAGCTCGAGATTGACCGAGGAGCCGGGCTCCAGGGCACCGAGCGAAGTCAGGTCCAGCGTCTGCTCCATCGCATCGGCCGAAAACCCCCGGTCGTCGACATCGGTGGCGGTCAGGCAGGCTCCGTTCACTGCGATCGAGTCGCCCGGCTCGATCCGGGAGGCAAGAGACGTCTCGACCTCCAGGCGCGCTCCCTCGCCGTCGCGCCGGATCGAAGCGATTCGGCCGAGGTCGTTTACCAAGCCCGAGAACACCGTTCACCACACCTTGATCTTTCCGCTCACAAGCACATCTTGACCTACCCGGGAAACCAGCATCCCCGGGACCCTTGTCGCGTCGGCGATTCGGTCGGGACCGGGGCCCTCCGTGGCGGCCCGGCCGCCTCCCACGATCAGAGGCGCGATGAAGACCTCGACCCGGTCCACCTCCCCCGCCTCCAGTGCGACGCCGGCCAGGGTAGGGCCTCCCTCCAGAAGTACCGAGCTGATCTCACGCCGCCCGAGTTTCTGCAGCCCGTCGAGAAAGCACTCGACCCGGTCACGGCCTGTGGCGATCACGATTTCGGCCCCGGCCGTCTCGAGTGCGGCCAACCGGCCGGCATCGGCGCCCAGTCCGGTCACGACTACGACCGGGGCCGTCTCGATGTCGTCGAACAGAGCCGCATCCGGGGTGACCGACGGGACGGAATCGAAGACCACCCTGACCGGCTGGCGGACCTCGGCCAGGCCTCCGGGACGGGCAGTCAATCTCGGATCGTCGGCGCGGAAGGTGCCCGAGCCGACTGCGACCGCATCGCATTCGGCCCGCCAGTGATGGACCAGGTCCCGGCTTTCCGGACCCGAGATCCAGCGGGCCTCCCCGGTCCTGGTTGCCACCTTGCCGTCCAGGCTCATCGCCATCTTCAGGGCCACCAGGGGCCGCCCGGTCAACGAGCGCTTGCGAAAGTCCTGGATCAACTCCCGGCACCTGAGCGCCACCCCGGATTCGGCCCAGTCGACCTTCACTCCGGCCGCGGCAAGGCGGTCCGGGCCGACTCCTGACGTCTTCGCGGTCGGGTCGTCGCAGCCGATCAGGACCCGGGAGACCCCTGCCTCGATCAGGGCATCCACGCAGGGCGGCTGCCGGCCGGTGTGGGCGCAGGGCTCGAGGGTCACGTAGGCGGTCGCCCCGCGAGAGTCGTTGCCACGGCTCGCCGCATCGGCGAGTGCCACCCGTTCGGCGTGGAGATCACCCCTCCGCTTGTGCCAGCCCTCACCGATCAATCGGCCGTCCCGGACAAGAACCGCGCCGACCACCGGATTCGGGCTGACCGCCCCACGGCCGAGCCCGGCCAGGGCGATGGCTCTGTCCCAGAATTGCTGTTCGGAGTGTGGCCGTTCGTCCAGCATGGGAGAATCTTGACGACTTATGAAGGTAATCATCCAGATCCCCTGCCTGAACGAGGAGGAGAACCTCCCCGCGACCCTGGCGGACCTGCCCACCGAAATCGAGGGTATCGATCAGATCGAGACCCTTGTGATCGACGACGGCTCGACCGATTCCACGGTGCAAGTGGCTCTGGAATGCGGCGTCGACCACATCGTGAAACTGCCCAACAACCGGGGGCTGGCGACCGGCTTCCAGGCCGGGCTCGACGCCTGCCTCAAGCTCGGGGCAGACATCGTGGTCAATACCGATGCCGACAACCAGTATTTCGGCCAGGACATCCCCAAACTGATCCAGCCGGTGCTGGACGGCGAGGCCGAGATGGTGGTCGGCGACCGCGAGGTGTCGGCGATCGCCCACTTTTCGCCCGCCAAGAAGTGGCTGCAGAAGGTCGGCAGCTCGGTCGTCCGGCGGCTGTCCGACACCGCGATCACCGACGCGACCTCCGGCTTCAGGGCCTACAGCCGGGAGGCCGCGCTGCAGCTGCTGGTGGTAGACAACTTCACTTACACGCTGGAGAGCCTGATCCAGGCCGGCAAGACACGGGTCGCGGTCGATGAGGTGCCGATCCGGACGAACCCCAAGACGAGGGAGTCCAGGCTGTTCGGCTCGACTTCGGCTTACGTCCGGAGGAACGGCCTGGCCATCCTGCGCATCTATACGCGCTATGAACCGCTCAAGGTCTTCTCGGCCCTGGCGGCGATCTCACTGGTCGCCGCGATCGCCGCCTGGATGCCGTTCCTGGTCGACTGGATCGCAAACGGCGACCGCACCGGCCACATCCAGTCACTGCTGCTGGGGGCGGTGCTGTTCATCGTGGCGATCCAGCTCTTCGCCCTCGGCATCATCGGTGACCTGCTTGCCGGGCAGCGGGTAATGACCCAGAGGGTCTTCGAGCGCGTCCGGCGGATAGAACTCGAGCTCGATGTCGAGCCGGCCCATCAGCTTCCGGCGGCCGAGCGGCGCAGCCGACCCCACGACCACTCACCGGTCTAGCCCAGCTTGCAGGCGGAATCACCCGAACCAGGCGAAGCGCCTCAAAACGGCCGCAGGAGCAACCGTGACTACGGCAAGACGGCCGGCTTCCTGACAATCGGGGTCGGCCTCACCGGGCTGCTGACCTACGTCTACTTCTTCATCGGCGCCCACGACCTGAGCAAGCAGCAGTACGGCGAGATAACCGTTCTCTGGTCGGCCGTCTTCATCACCGTCTCGACCCTTTACCGGCCGGTAGACCAGTTGCTTTCGCGTCACATCTCCGAACATCTCGAACGCGGAGAGCCGGACACCGCAACGGTCAAGGTTGCGGCAAAGATCCAGATCACCCTGGCACTGGCATTCGCGGTGATCGCCCTGATCCTCAGAGGCCCGCTTCAGGACGGCCTCCTGGATGGCAACTCGGCTCTCTACTGGATCTTCTTCAGCGCGGTGCTCTTCTATGCGGCCAGCTACTACGCCAGGGGCTACCTCGCCGGGCACCAGCGGTTCGGCCTGTTCACCGGCCTGATCCTCTCGGAATCGGTGTTCCGGACGATGTTCGCCGTCGCGGTCGCGGTCGGCCTGCTGACCGGGCAGACCTGGTTCGCGATGGGTATCGTGGCCGCCCCGCTGCTGAGCCTGATGGTGGTCCCTTTCGCGATCGGCCGTCGCAGCCGCCGTGAAGCGGCGGTCCGCCAGACGGAACGGAAGGCGGAGGATGTCCCTGAGGAAACCGTCTTTACATTCACCCACGGCGCCGGTTTCGTCGGTTCGGTATTCCTGATCATGTTCAGCGAACAGGTCTTCCTGAACGCAGGCCCGCTGGTGGTTCGGGGGATCGAAGGAGCGGCCGCCGCCGGCTACATCTTCAACGTCCTGATGATCGCCCGGGCCCCGCTCCAGCTCTTTCAGGCCGTCTCGACCAGCATCCTGCCCCACCTGACATCACTCCACCACAGCAGGGAGCCGGGCTCGGAGGAGCAGTTCCACCACTCGGTCCGGATGGTCCTGCTCGGACTGCTCGCCTTCACGGCGGTGGTTGCCGCGGTCGTTCTGGTGGCGGGCCCGCAACTGATGCAGCTCGCGTTCTCCGACAAGTTCACTTACGACCGTCCCGATCTGCTGCTGGTCACCGCGGGAATGGGGCTGTACCTGGCCGCGGTCACGATCAACCAGGCCTGCCTGGCCCAGGGGCAGGCCAGGCGGGCTTCGATCCGCTGGATCTCCTGCGCCGTCTTCTTCATTGTCTGGACCCTGGTTCCGATCATCTCCGACGGCAACCTCAGGGTCGAGATCGGCTTCACTCTGACCGCGCTGATACTGCTGGGCCTTCTTTACTTCATCTACGAGCGACCGGACAACGGCATCAGGGAAGACCTGCCGCTGGAGGGAAGCGCTGCCGAGATCGAGACCCGGCTGGCCGGGCTCGAGGAAGGCAACCTCTAGCGCTTTATCTTGAGCCGCCGGCTCGAGACCAGTTTGTCCGCGCCCTTGCCGAAGGTGGCGTTGGCCCACACCTTTGCCGAGCGCTTCTTGCGGAGCAGGGCCTTGCCGGCACGGGTCAGCTTGAAGTTCGCCGTCTTCTTCTTGCCGGCGCCGACCTTGAAGCTGCCGGCCGCGTAGGTCCGGCGCTTGGCTGACGCCGAGGCCCCGGCGGGATTGCGCCGGCTCTGCAGGACCAGGCGACCGCGACAGGTGACCGTGACGTTGCAGACCAGGGGTACCCGGATCGCGCCTCCGCGGCGCCTGCCGGTCGACGTCCCGAGCGGCGCCGCGCAGGGGCCTGCCGAGGAATCCGCCCGTTCGGTCGAGCCGGCCTGGCTGGAACCGGCCCGCGCAGCACCGGCGGCGAGACCGCAGATCGGGATCACCTCGGCCCGGATCAGGGGCTGGAGTCCGCCCAGCCCGTTGAAGTCGACACGTGACTGGCCAGGGCCGATGTGTGGGAAGAAGCCGCCGGCTCCGGGGTTGCTCAAGTTGCCCGGGTTGCCGATCTCGTGAGCCGGGATCGGTACCCCCGGGGCGAGGACTGAAATCGCCAGGTAGTCCTGTATGACCTGGCGGTTGACCCCGTCGACCTCGGATCGGAGAGGCAGTCGCACGTTTACCGTCGTGATGCCGTTCCGGCGTGGCGTGAAGACCTGCGACTGGCCGGCGAAATGACAGCAGGTCAAGCCGACCGAGGTCGAGCCGAGCTGGCGCGACACCGTGATCCGCATCGGGCCGGTCACGTTGCCGACCTTGACCCGGACCCTGGTCGCAACGCTGAAACCAGACGGAGCGGCGGTCCCTTCGGAAAAGTTGCCCAGCGAACCGGTCGGCATGTAGGTGCAGCTGGTCTGACCGCTCGGAAGAAACTGCCTGCCTCCGAGAGCGGTGACGCCGGGTTTGAGCTCACAGCCATAGGTGGCATTTGCCGGCCGGTTCAGGTCGGCACCTACAGTCAGGGCGCCGGCCGTCGAAGGCAGCGCGAACAGAAGCGCCACCGCCCCTGCGGCGACCCCGGTTGCTGCAAGAAACCTGCCTGCCGTGCCCCTTTTCACTGCAGCCATCATTATCCGAAACCGGCCGAAGATCAAGCCCCGGCGGCCG
>JBGUDX010000037.1:0-9955 GCA_041821645.1 Acidobacteriota bacterium | reverse complement strand
GTCGGTGGCCACTCCGCGGATCGCCCTCCTCGTGGTCTGTGGCCGGACCGTGGCGATCGCCACGGTCGATCCGACGATCGCGTTGACCAGGGTCGACTTGCCCACGTTCGGTCGCCCGGCGAGACCGACGAAGCCGGAACGGGTGGCCCCGGCCGGGTCGGGCGGCTGGTCACCGGGGCCGGCCCCCGGGTCTTCCGGATGACGCAGCGTTCTCAGGACCCGGTCCTGGGTCGCCAGCATTTCGCCGTCGTCGGATTCGTGATCGAAACCACAGAGGTGCAGAACGCCGTGAACCACCGCCTCGCCGAGATCGCGGCACTGCTCGGGGCAGACGACCACGTCACCGAGTTCCCGCGGACCGGCGGCCGGGCCGGCCTCGTCGACCGGGAACGAGAGCACGTCGGTCGGCCGGTCCAGGGAGCGGAATTCCCGGTTGAGCTCACGGATCCGGTTCTCGCTGACGATCTCGACCGCGAGATGGCCGGCCTCGACCCCGGCCGCGTCGAGGGTGGCCTCCACGGCCGGCCGGAATTCGACCGGCACATCCCCGAGGTCGAGGCTCATTCCCCGTTCTCGCGTTCGGCGTGATCGCCGTAGGCGGCGACGATCCGCTGGACCAGTCGGTGACGGACCACGTCGGCCCCGTCGAATCGGATGAAGCTGACGTCTTCGATCCCGGTGAGGATGTCCTTGACCACGATCAGGCCCGATTGCCTGTCCTTGGGCAGGTCGACCTGGGTTATGTCGCCGGTCACGACCATCTTCGAGTTGAACCCGAGCCTGGTCAGGAACATCTTCATCTGCTCTGGCGTCGTGTTCTGGGCCTCGTCGAGAATCACGAACGCGTCGTTCAGGGTCCGGCCGCGCATGAAGGCGAGCGGCGCGACCTCGATGACGCCGCGGTCGAAGTACCCGTTGACCCGGTCGGGGTCGAGCATGTCGTACAGAGCGTCGAACAGCGGGCGCAGGTAGGGATCGACCTTGGCCTGCAGGTCACCGGGGAGGAATCCGAGGCTCTCCCCCGCCTCGACGGCCGGCCGGGTCAGGATCACCCGCTGCACTTCACCCTCGACCAGCGCCGCCGCGGCCATCGCCACCGCGAGGAAGGTCTTGCCGGTGCCGGCAGGACCGATGCCGAAGGTGACCGTGTTCTCCCGGATCGAATCGACGTAGAGCTTCTGGTGGACCGTCTTCGGCGCGACGCGGGTGTTGCGGTGTCTCCAGATGACGTCGTCGAGCATCTCGGCCGGCCGGCGCGAAGACTGGATCGCATTGCTCACCGAATCGAGTGTTCCCGGCTCGACCTCGTGGCCGCCCTCGATCAGGTCGACCATTTCATCGACCAGGCGGGCCGCCTCGTCCATCTCACCGTCGTCACCCTCGAGGGTGAGCATGTTCCCCCTCAGGTGAACCTTGCTGGTGGTCCGTTCCCTCAGCGCCCGGAGCGTCGAATCGCCGGAACCGGCAAGCTCGGCCGCAACGGCGTTGTCGAGAGTCAGGGTCCTACGTGCCAAGCTGTTCCCGCACCGCCGTGCTGACCCGCTTGCCGTCGGCCCGGCCGGCGACCCGGTCCTTGAGCAGACCCATGACCTGGCCCATCTGTTTCTGTTCGGTCGCCCCGGCCGAGGCGATCGCCTCGGCGACCATCTCGTTCAGCTCGTCGTCGGTCAGCTGGGCCGGCAGGTAGACCGAGATCAGTTCGGCCTCGAACTTCTCGTCCTCGGCCTGCTCGTACCGCCCGGCGTCGGCGTAGGCGTCGGCCGCCTCCAGGCGCTTCTTGCGCTCGCGCTGAAGCGCCGCCACCTCGTCGTCATCGCCCAGCTTGGCGTCCTGCTGCAGTACGTCCTGGATCATGCGCAGGGCCGAAGCCCGCTTGCGGTCGCGGTCCTTCATCGCGGCCTGGGCATCGACCCGGATCTTTTCAAGAGCTGACATGGGCCAAGAGTACCTGCCCGGACAGGACATCCGGGCCATGCCCCCGGTTCCCGGATCATCGACCGGCTACACTTAACAAAGTGGTTAAGTATCGAACACTCGACGGCACCTTTGGTGCGCTTGCCGATCCCACCCGCAGGGAGATCATTCTGCGGTTGCGCCACGGCGAGGCGTCGGTGAGCGAACTGGCCGCGCCGCACAAGATGTCACTACCGGCGATCTCCCGGCACATCAGCGTGCTGGAAGACGCCGGGCTGGTCTTCAAGCGAAAGGCAGGCCGGCAACAGTACTGCCGGCTGGCAACCAGACCGCTGAACGAGATCGACGCCTGGCTGCGTCGCTTCCGCGACGTCCCGGAGATGGTGACCGACACACAGACGAGAGGAGAAGCATGAGCAAGTTCGTACTGATCTACCACGGCGGCACGCCGCCGGCCAACGACGAGGAGAAGGACCGGATGATGGCCGCCTGGGGCCAGTGGATGGAAAGCGCCGGCGAAGGCCTGGCGGACATCGGCAACCCGCTGGGAGCGCCGACCTCGATCGGAGGCGAGTCCGCCGATCCGGCCACCGGATACAGCATCCTGGAGGCCGAGAGCAGCGACCATGCGAGGCAGCTGCTGGAAAACCATCCGATGAACGGCCAGGACGGCGCCCGGATCGACATCTACGAAGCGTTCAACATGTGAGTAGCCCGGGAGTCCGGGGCGTTCGGCGTTTTGGCCGGACGCCCCGATCACGGTCGCGACCAGGTTCAGATCTCGACGTGCTCGACCCTTCCCTCCAGCGGCAACTGGAGGAACCGGGTGCCGAGCTCGACGAACGATTCGCGATCGCCGGTGACCCGGAAGCCGTAACCACCTTCCTCTCCTCCCGGCCGGAGTGATCCTTCCGACGCAAGCCGCCTCTGGATTGCGCCGGCGATCGCGTGGCCGGCGGTGACCAGCCTGACGTCGCGGCCGAGAATCCGCTGCAGCAGAGGCGCGACCAGCGGGTAGTGGGTGCAGCCGAGGATCAGGGTGTCCACACCTGCCTCGTCGAGTGGTCTGCAGTAGCCGCGGACCGTGGCGACGACCTCCTCACTGAAAGTGGCTCCGCCCTGGATGATCGGGGCGAGGTCCGGAGCCGCGACCTCGGTGACCGTGAACACCCTGCCCTGGCCCTCCAGCGCCTGATGGTAGGCCCCGGACGAGACCGTCGCCGGCGTGGCCAGGACCCCGATCCGGCCGTTTTCGGTGATCGCCCCGGCGATCTCGGCCTCGGGCCCGACCACCGTGACCACCGGAACCCCGGCCTCCCGCCCGAGTGCGCGCACCGTGTCGCCGGCTGCCGCGGTGGCCGAATTGCAGGCGACCACCAGCAGCTTCACCTGCTGGCGAAGCAGGTACCGGGCGACCGCCCCGGCCCGCTCCAGCAATTGTTCACGGCTCTTGTCCCCGTAGGGGAAGTGCCCGCTGTCACCGACATACAGGTAGTCCTCCGCCGGCAGCGAGACCAGGCATTCGTGAAGCACGGTCAGCCCACCCACCCCGGAATCGAAAAAACCGATCGCGCGATCCGGCTCGCCGGTCACACGGACTCCAGCAGCAGGGCGCCCCAGCCCTCGAGGGTCCGGAACTCGACCGGCAGCAGCCCGCTTCCGGCGAACGCCGAGGTGACCCGTTCACGCTCGGCCTCGAGTAGCCCCGAACAGATCAGCCGGTCTGGCCGGTTGGCCCCGGTCAGCTGTGCGGAGACCATTTCGAGCAGGGGCGCGGTCAGGTTGGCGATGGTGAGCGGGGCCAGATCCGGCAGGCCGTGGCGCAGGTCGAGACGCTCGAATCCCGCAGAGACCCGGTTGGCGGCGGCGTTCTCGACCGCCGCCTCGATCGCCGCTTCCTCGTGGTCGAAGCCGGTCACCGGTGAGAACCCCAGCCGTGAGGCCGCAATCGCCAGCACCCCGGAGCCGCTGCCGAGATCGGTCAGCGGACCCGGGGGGACCGTTTCCCGGCGGTCGTTCAGGCCCAGAAGCAATTCCAGACCCAGTCTGGTGGTCGGGTGGGCTCCTGTCCCGAAGGCCCGGCCGGGATCGATTACGACCTCGAGGGCGCCGGCACGCGCCGGCTCCCAGGGGGGCCTCAGCCAGATCGCGGTGCCTCCCGTGTCCGCGGTGATCTCGATCGGCCGGTGAAAGGCCCGCCATCGCTCGGCCCAGTCGGCGGGGACCTCGCTCGCCTCGACCGCGACCAGCCCGCCGGCGCCGGCGGCCTCGACCCGGCCGAGATCGGGCAACTCCCCCTCGGCGCCGTAGATCGCGTACTCGACGTATCCGTCGCCGGCCGTTTCCTCGACCCCGCCCGGAGCGAGTACGGTCAGCTCGGCCAGGACCAACTCGGCCTGGTCCGGCTCGCAGCGAACCGCGAGGCGGATCAATCCCGGCCCCCTGCCGCAGTCCGGCGCCGGGACCGGCCGGCCGTCAAGTCCAGGCCCGCCGCATCCGGGAGAACAGCCCCGACTCCTCGGGACGGCGGTTTTCATCACCGAGGCTCTGGTCGAGTTGCCCGACCAGTCGAAGCTGGTCCTCCGAGAGGTTGGCCGGGACGACCACGTTGAAGACGAACCGGTGATTGCCCCGGCGTCGTGAGCCGCCGAGTCGCGGCAGGCCGCTTCCCTTTATCGAGGCCTCGGCTCCGGGCTGGGCGCCCGGTTCGAGCCTGATCTCGTCGGGCCCGTCGAGTGTCTCGACCTCGATCGACTCTCCTTTCATCGCCGCGGTCGCATCCACCGGTACGACCGTGATCAGATCCTGCCCGTCGCGGATCATCCCGTCGCGCTCGGCCACCGACACCTCGACGTAAAGGTCCCCGGCCGGTGCCCCGGGCTCGCCGGCATGGCCGGCGCCCGAGATCCGGATGCGCTGACCGCTCTCGATGCCGGGCGGAATGTCCACTTTCCAGCTCTTGGCGGTGTGTCGGCGGCCCAGGCCGGAACACTCACCGCACGGAGTCTCGGCCACACGGCCGTCGCCGTTGCAGCGGTCACAGGGAGCAGCCCTGACCATCTGGCCGAACGCGGTATTGGCGACCGTACGCAGCTCGCCGGCACCGTCACAGCGCTCGCAGGTCCGGATCGGGGTACCGGGCTCGGCACCGTTGCCACGGCAGTGCTCGCAGTTCGCCACCACCTCGAATTCAACCTCGCGCTCGACCCCGGTGAGCACCTCGTCCAGCTCGATTTCAATCGCCGTCCCGAGATCTGCGCCGGCCGCCGGCCCTCGACGGCCGAACCCGCCGCCGCCTCCACCGAAGAAGGCGCTGAACAGATCGTCGATCGAGCCGAACCCCTGTGCCTGGGAGGAGAAGCCACCCGACCTGAGTCCGTCGTGGCCGTAGGCGTCATAGGTCTGGCGCCGCTCGTCGTCCGAGAGCACTTCGTATGCCTCCGCCGCCTCCTTGAACTTCTCTTCGGCGTCCGGATCGTGCTCGTTGACGTCGGGGTGGAGCTCCCGGGCGATGGCCCGGAACGACTTCTTGATCTCCTGGGCGGTAGCGCCCCGGGGAACCCCGAGCACCTCGTAGTAGTCGCGCTTGCTCATGAATAGACGTTTTCGAAGTACCTGGACAGCTCACGCGCCGCCTCGGTGACCGAGGAGATCGCGGTTTCGTAATCCATCCGGGTGGGGCCGAGCACCCCGACCGAACCGAGATTGCGGTGCCCGAGGCCGTAGTTGGCTCCGATGACCGTCACCGACCGCAGGGCCGGCTGCGGGTTCTCGTGACCGATCCAGAGGAACACGGAGCGCTCGTCGATCGCCGAACGCATCATCCGGAGCACCGATGCCCGCTCCTCGAGCGCGGTCATCAGCTGGTCGATCTGGGGCAGGTCGGCGGCCCGGCGCTCGTCCAGCAACCGGCCGGCCCCCTCCACGTAGAGGGTTTCCTCGGGATTCTGCTCAAGGTCGACCAGGGCCGGGGAGAGCCGTTCAATGAATCCGGCCTCGATCGGGTCGAGGGCCGGGTCGGCCAGCCTCGAGACGATCCGCCGGGCACCGACGTCGATCCCTACCAGCGACTCGTTCAGGTAGCTCGAGGCCCACTCGACCAGCCCGGGGTCCAGCGGCTCGGGAAAGGTGAACGCCCTCTTGGTCACGTCGCCGGCAGAGGTGATCGCGACGACCATGACCATGTTCGGCTGCAGCAGCAGGGCCTCTACCCGGTGGATGGTCGCGGTGCCGAGCGGCGGCGCGACGACCAGGGCGAGCAGGTCGGTCATCCGGGCCAGGGCCGCGGTCGCCTCCCTCATCGCTTCATCGACTTCCCGCTGCAGCCTCGACACGTCGATCCCGGTGGTGCCGGTCTGCCGCGACGGCACCCGGGAAAGAAGCGATTCGGCGTAGCGCCGGTACCCGGTGTCGGTCGGCACCCGGCCGGCCGAGGTGTGCGGGTGGGTCAGATAGCCACCGGCCTCGAGCGCGGCCAGTTCGGCCCGCACGGTCGATGACCCCCAGTCGAGGCCGGCCCTTTCGACGATCGCCTTCGACCCGACCGGGCGGCCGGATTCGAGGTAGTCATCAATAACTGAGCCGAGAATCAGCTCCTGTCGCTCGGAAAGCATGTCCCGCCATTGTAGGTAGGCCGCTCCGCCGTGGCCGGGCGGTCGCCGACCCGGTCGCCCGGTCACTCCGGTTCGGATCAGGGACTCGGGGGTCCGAGAGACCCGACCGGGGCCCCGATGGCCTGATTCAGCCCGGTTTCCCGGTGTCCAGTTCGGCCCGGGCGTTGCGGATAACTCCGTTGTCGCCCTGGGCCGCAACCAGATCGATCTCGAAATCTCCCTCACCGGCATCGGTCACCTCGCCCGACACGACGATCTCCTGCTCGGGAAAGCTCATCCCCCGGAACTGGACCGAAAGCTTGCGCAGCGAACGGGGGTCGCCGCCGCCGGCGTCGATCGCTGCCTTCGAGACGAGAGCCATCACGTAGAGGCCGTGGAGGATCGAGCCGGGCAGGCCGACCGACTTGGCGAACTCGGGATCGATGTGGATCGGGTTGAAATCGCCGGAAGCGCCGGCGTAGCGGTGCGGCAGGTACTTGTCGGGGGTGACCCGGAGTTCTTCGATCGTCTCGCCCTGCTTCGGTTCGGCCATCTCAGATTCCTCTCACGATGTTGGTCCAGACCGCCCGGACCACTTCTTCGCCGTCCTGATTCGTCGAGACGCTTTCGAACACGTAAAAGCCCTTGTCGAGCTTTTCGTAGATATCACTGCAGCTCGCCGTAGTCGTGATCAGGTCTCCGGCACAGACCGGCACCCCCCACTTGAACTCCTGCCCGCCGTGGACCATCGCCGCGAAATTTATGTCCACCTCGGGATCGAACAGCACCGGGCCCATCGCGCCGGAGCTGTAGACGACACAAAACATCGGGGGTGCGACCACGTCGCGAAACCCGGCCTCCCTTGCAGCGTCGCGGTCGTAGTAGATCGGGTCGTCCATCCCGATCGCCCGGGCGTATTCGCCGATCTTCTCCCGCCCGACCTCGTATTCGGAGGCCGGCCAGGACTTGCCTATCGCGTCTTTCTTAAGCGCCATTGCCGCCAAGATAGCACCGCCCGCCGTGCCTCAAGCCGGTCGTGCGGCGAAGCTCAGTCGTCGAGCTCGAGCACCGCCAGGAATGCCTCCTGTGGCACCTCGACCCGGCCGACGTTCTTCATCCGCTTCTTGCCCTTCTTCTGCTTCTCCAGCAGCTTGCGCTTGCGGGTGACGTCGCCGCCGTAGAGCTTGGCGGTGACGTCCTTGCGTACCGCCTTGACCGTCTCGCGGGAAAGGATCCGGGCGCCGACCGCCGCCTGGACCGGGATGTCGAACTGCTGGCGGGGGATCGTCTTGCGCAGCCTGGAGACCAGGTCCTTGCCCTGGGTGTAGGCGAAGTCCTTGTGGCTGATCACCGACAGTGCGTCGACCTTGTCCCCGGCCAGCAGCACATCGACCTTGACCAGCTCGGAGGGCCGGTTGCCGATCGGCTCGTAGTCGAGCGAGGCGTAGCCTTTGGTCGAGGACTTGAGCACGTCGAAGAAGTCGAGCACGATCTCGGCCAGCGGCAGGTCGTAGCGGATCTGCACCCGGTTCGGGCTGAGGTAGTCCATGTCAACGTGCGTGCCACGCCGGCCCTGGCAGAGCTCCATCACCGCCCCGACGTGGTCGGTCGGGGTAATTATCGTGGCCCGGATGTAGGGCTCCTCGATCGACTCGATCGATCCCGGGTCGGGCATCTCGGTCGGGCTGCGCACCTCGACCCGCTCACCCCCGATCAGGTGAACGTCGTAGCGCACGGTCGGGCTGGTCGCCAGCAGCTCGAGGTCGTATTCGCGCTCCAGGCGCTCCCGCACGATTTCCATGTGGAGCAGCCCGAGAAAACCACAGCGGAAACCGAACCCGAGCGCGTCGGAAGTCTCCGGCTCCCAGGAGAGCGCGGCATCGTTGAGGCCCATCTTGTCCAGCGCGTCGCGCATGTCCTCATAGCGCTCGGTGTCGATCGGGAACAGGCCGCAGAAGACCATCGGCTTGACATCGCGGTAGCCGGCCAGCGGCTCGGTCGCGGGGTGGTCGAGGTCGGTCAGGGTGTCACCCACCCTGAGCCTGGCCACGTCCTTGATCCCGGTGATCACGTAGCCGACCTCGCCTACGTTGATCTCGTCAACCGAGGTCATCAGAGGCCGGAAGAAGCCGATGTCGTCGAGCTCGGCCTCGGTCCCGTTCTGCATCGCCAGAATCCGCTCGTTCTTCCTGAACTTGCCGTCGACCATCCGCACGTAGGCGACTACTCCCCGGTACTGGTCGAACTCGGAATCGAAGATCAGGGCACGCGACGGCGCGACCGGATCACCGCCCGGGGGCGGCACCCGCGCGACGATCGCCTCGAGCACCTCGGGCACGCCTTCGCCGGTCTTCGCCGAGATCTTGAGGATCTCGTCCGGGTCGACCCCGAGCAGGTCGGAGACCTCGCCGGCCACCCTTTCCGGCTCGGCCCCGGGCAGGTCGACCTTGTTCAGGACCGGGATCAGCTCGAGGCCGTTCTCGATCGCCAGGTAGGTGTTGGCCACGGTCTGGGCCTCGACCCCCTGGGCCGCATCGACCACCAGCAGCGCCCCTTCGCAGGCGGCCAGGCTTCGTGACACCTCATACGAGAAATCGACGTGACCGGGCGTATCGATCAGGTGCAGGTGGTAGGTGACGCCGTCCGCGGCCTCGAATTCGACCCGCACGGCCTGGGCCTTGATCGTGATCCCGCGCTCCCGTTCGAGGTCCATCGAGTCGAGCACCTGCGCCCTCATTTTCAACGGGTCGACCGCCCCGGTGATTTCGAGGATGCGGTCGGCCAGGGTCGACTTGCCATGGTCGATGTGGGCGATGATGGAGAAGTTGCGGATCAGTTCCATGCGGGCTCCGCAGTATGGCGGGGCCGGACCTTCGGGGGCGTGACGACGGGACGGCCCTGCTCACCACGCCGGATGCGGCATTCGTCGCAAAACCAGGGGGCCGGCCGGCCGGTTCAGCGGCAGAGCCCGGGGTCCAGCGGCCCGGTCAGTTCGAAGGCCGCGGTCGGCGGCACCCTGAAAACCTGCTCGGCCGCCGGGTCGCCCTCGATCCAGGCCAGTTCCCGGGCGAAGGCCCGGTTCGGGCTGGGCCGGTCGAGGGTGACCACCGCGTAGTCGTGGCCTCCGCGGTTGATCGCCTGCTTGAACGCGATGCAGGTTTCCGGCTTGACGAATCCACCGGCCGGCCGCCGCACACCGATGTAGCCGACCCGGTTGCTCAGCATGGTTCCCATCAGCGGGTACTGGCGAGTGGCGTTGGTCGCGATCGAGCGATCCTCGATTCCGCGGGCCCAGGCGAAGGCCTTCGACAGGCCGGCGGTCGTGAAATCGGGATCTGCGTAGCGGTTCTCGAAATAGGAGCGCTGCACGACCTGCCCGGCCAGCACGAAGCCGAACACGACGGCGGCGGCAGCAGCGAGACCGAGCAGTCCCCCCGGAGACCGGATTC
>JBGUDX010000036.1:0-10399 GCA_041821645.1 Acidobacteriota bacterium | reverse complement strand
CTCGAGGCGTCCACCCGGCCGCCGGGACCGACTCCGGGGCTGGCCGCGGTCGAGCGCCGGCTCAGCGCCGACAGTGAAGCCCGTGACCGGACCCTCAGGGAAGCCGAGGATCGCCTCCGCCGGATTGAGCAGCGGGCCGAAGACGCCGAGCGCCGGGCGGCTTTCGCCGAGCGCCTGGCCCAGCTCAAGGTCGAGGAGTCCGATCGCGAACGCCGCCTGAACGAAGTGGTCTCCGGGATTGACCGCGCCGAACAGCGAGCCCGCGAGGCCGAAGCCCGGGCCGAGGCAGCCGAACGGGCCGCGGCCGAAGCTCTCGAAGAGCGCACCGCCCCGCGGGCCGACCTGCCCGACTCCGGCTCTCCGTCCGGGGTGTCCGGCGATCGGGGTGCCGGGATCGTCTCCGGGGGTGGGGCCCGGGATCCAGAGGTCTCAGGTCCCGGCGAGACGAGCAGACCTTCGGCCGCGAAACCGGGTTCGGGAACGATTGACCTGAACAGTGCGACCTTCGAGGATCTGCGAGACGCCGATCTCTCGGTCACCCAGGCTACGCGCATCCTCGCTTATCGCGAACGGTTCGGCGGGTATCGCTCGGTGGACGATCTGGAGAAGGTCCCGGGGTTCCCGGACGACCTGATCGAGAGCCTCCGCGACCGGGTCACCGTCTGAGCAACCGCTCACCGGTCGGACGCCACGGCCCGCTCCGGCGGCTCAGTCGAGTTCGAAGATCTTCCCCTCGGGACCCAGGTTGCAGATCTCGGTCGGGCCCACGGTCGAGGTTTTCCCCCAGCTCTCGTGGATGTGCCCGCAGACGGCCAGTTCCGGCTCGGTGCGCTCGATCGCGTCGAGGATCGCAGCGCTGCCGAGATGCATTCCGTTGCCGGCCTCGTCGCAATGTCCTTTCGGGGGCGAATGCACCACCAGGATGGCGCCGTCCGGCAGCCCTGCCAGCGCCCTTTCGGCCTCTGATTCGTCGAGGTCGTAGCTCCAGGACCAGGGGGTCGTCGGCACCCCGGCCCCGAGGCCGTAAAAGAGCCGGCCCTCGATTTCGGCCGAGTCGCCATGGAGCACCGTGGCGGCGGGCCAGGCCTCGGCCGCCTCTCTGAGGGCTTCCAGCGTCTCGTTGTTGCCCGGCACCAGCACGGTCGGCTTCTCGATCGCAGACAGGGCAGCGATCTCCTCGTCGAGGCCCTCGTGGACCGATGCGAAATCGCCGGCCCCGATCACGACGTCAACGTCAGCGGAAAGGTCGACCAGACGGGCCGCCTGTTCGAGATCACGGTGGAGGTCACTGAAAGCGAGCAGTCTCATGGCTTCACTTTAGTCCAACCGGTTGCGGGCCCGAGGTCATTCGCCTGCGGATTCCCAGGCTTCGATCAGGCGCAGCCAGATCTCGCTCCGGGTCGGAAAGGCGGGCACGACGTGTCGCAGAGTTGCCATCGGCACCCCGGCGACGATGGCGAGCGTGGCGGCGTAGATCCACTCGGCTGTCTCGAAGCCGACGAAGGTGGCGCCGATCAGCCGGTCTGTCCGCCGATCGATCAGGATCCGGCAATCCCCGTCGACGCTCTTCCCCGTGAACGAGGCCCCGGCGGTCGAGTTGGTGGGGGCCTCGACCGTCTGGACGTCAATCCCGGCTTCGACCGCTTCGGATTCGGTTCTGCCGACCGCCGCGATCTGGGGATCTGTGAAGGTGACGCGGGGGGAACCGAGGGCCTCCGAGGTCGCTTTTGCCTCCCGTCCCAGGATCTGCTCGGCGGCCACCCAGGCCTGGTACTTGCCCATGTGGGTGAGAAGCGCCCGTCCGTTGACGTCACCGACCGCGAACAGCCAGTCGAATCCGGTCACCCTGAGGGTGTCATCGGTCTCCAGGAAGCCGCCTCCTTCCAGGCCGATCGACTCCAGGCCGATCTGACCGGTGTGCGGCCGGCGGCCGGTCGCGACCAGCAACTCCGAGGCGGTGATCGTGCGGCCGTCGTCCAGGGTCACGCTGATCCGTCCCTTGCTCTCACTGACCCGCTCGGCCCTGGCTCCCAGGGCCAGTTCGACCCCGTGCCGGTCGCGCAGCGAATCGGCCAGCAGCGCTGAGGCGAATGGCTCCTCGCGGGGGACCACCCGGCTTTCGAACTCGACCAGGGTGACTTCGGTCCCGAGGCTCGCCCATGCCTGGGCCAACTCGACCCCGACCGGCCCGCCCCCGAGCACGATCATCGAATCCGGAACCGACCCGGACGTGGTCGCTTCCCGGTTGTTCCATGCGGAAACCCCGTCGAGACCCTCGATCGGTGGCATCGCGGCCCCGGTTCCGGTGGCGACGGCCACGGCACGGCCGGCGACCAGCACGTCGTTTCCGACCCGGACCTCTCGTTCACCACAGAGGACCCCGGCGCCACGGAACAGCGTTATCCCCTTTTCCTCGAGCCAGGGAAGCTGGCTGGAGTCGTCGAGGTCGTGGATCACCTCGTCGCGGCGCTCGAGAACCGCGTCCGGGGAGATTTCCCCGGTGACCGCCTCTCGTACCCCCGGGACGCTTGATGCCTCTGCCAGCAGCTCCCCGGGACGCAACAGGGCCTTGGACGGCATGCACGCGTAGTACGAGCACTCGCCGGCCACCAGGTGCTGCTCGATGATCGCCACGCTCAGCCCTTCATCGGCAAGCCGGCCGGCCAGAACTTCGCCCGCCGGTCCTGCGCCGACCACGACGGCGTCAAACTCATGAATGCTCATCCGCCACCTCCGTTCGTGCAGTTGACCACGTTCCTCCGACACCGTACACTTGACGGGCAGCATTTCCGGGGACGACAGGCTTCGACGCGGTCGGTCCGTGCGGGAAGTTGCAGGTCGAGGATGTCGATGGCCTCGTAAAAAATCGGCAAAAAACCAATACGTGCGGACCATGAGTTCGCCCTCGCCGCTTAGCTGATACCTAAGCGATGAGAGTCGGTCCTCCCTCGGCCCGTGGGGAGGGGCACCGGCTTCAGAAACGGGCTTACCCGCGAGGAGCGCCTCGGCCTCAAGGGGACATTTCAGGGGCTTGGCCTCCCGTAGTGCCCGCCGGCACGGCCCCCGGGAGGCGAGAACAAAGCGCCGGCTAAGCCTGTAGACACTTTTCGTCACGCGGCTGCGGACGCGGGTTCAATTCCCGCCGTCTCCACTATCAGCCCGAAAACGGGCCCCGGACCAGGGGCCTCCCATACACAGACAGCCGGCGGCGCCGGCTGTCTGGCCGGCGTTCAGGCGGTCAGGCCGGCGTCCAGGCGGTCAGGCCAGCGTCCAGGCGGTCAGGGTGACCGCGGTCAGGACCACCGCGTTCACTGGTAATCCGGCCCGCATGTAGTCCGAGAAACGGTAGCCACCGGGTCCGTAGACCATGGTGTTGGTCTGGTAGCCCATCGGAGTCATGAACGAGGACGAGGCGACCACCGCGACCATCATCGCGATGATCCGGGCGTCGAGCCCGGCCCCGACCGCGATCGCGATCGCGATCGGGAATACGACCACCACGGCGGCGTTGTTGGTGATCACCTCGGTCAGCACGGTAGTGGCAAGGGCCAGCGCGAAGATGATTCCGAGGTCACCGAACCCGCCGAAGACGTCGAGCAGGCCGTTGGCGATGTCCTCGGCCAGGCCAGATGACTGCATCGCCGCGCCGATCCCGAATGCCGAAGCGATCAGCAGGATCACCCCGAAGTCGATTGCCTCCCCTGCTTCGGAGAAGCTGATCGTGCGGGTCGCGATCAGGAAGCCCGCCGCGATGAGGGTGGTCTGGAGGATCGACATCACCCCGAGCGCAGCCAACGCGACCACGGCGATCGCGACCAGGCCGACCAGCGGCGCCCGGCGGGTCGCGGACGGCGGAGGGCCGCCCAGCCGGGTGACCAGCAGGAAATCCCGCCCGCGACGGGATCTGGCCCGGAAATCGGGTCCAGCGAGCAGCAACAGGGTGTCGCCGGCCTCCAGATCGACCCGGCCCAGGCCGCGGTCGATCCTTTCTCCGGCCCGGTGGATCGCGACCACGGCGGCCTGGTATCGCCCCCGGAACCCGACCTCCCGCAGGTTCTGGCCGACCAGCCTCGATTCAGCACCCACCACCGCTTCGAAAAAGGTGTGCCCGGGGCTGTCGATCGCCAGCATGTGCTGGTCTTCGGCCGACCTGAGACCCGATGTCCGCTGAAAACTGACGATCGAGTCCGAGTCGCCGGCGAAGGTGAGGCGGTCTCCGCCATGGAGGCTGCGGCTGGGGGAGACGGCCGGCAGCACGTCACCGCCACGCTCGATCTCGACCAGGAAGATTCCTTTCAGGTTGCGCAGGCCGGCGTCGGCGATGGTCGACCCATCCATCTGCCCGCCTTCGATCACCTCCATCTGGACCGTGAACTCCCGCATCTCGTCGGTGAACTCGTCGATTGCGGCTCGCCGCTCCGGGATCAGGCGGGGCACCAGCAGGAACAGGACCAGAACACCGGCGAGGGCCGAGATCCCGCTGATCTTGGTGATCTCGAACATGCCGATCGCCGGCTCGCCGGCCTCCTCCAGCAGTCCCGAGGCGATGAGGTTGGTCGAGGTCCCGATCGCGGTGAGGGTCCCGCCCAGGATCGCGGCGTAGGAGATCGGCAGCAACAGCAGCGAGGGCGAGACCCCGCGCTGCTTGCACCAGGTCGTGACCTGGCCGATCAGCATCGCCACCAGCGGGGTGTTGTTCACAAAGGCCGAGATCCCGGCGGTCGGCAACGTCAGCCGGGCCAGGGACTTCCTGTCCACCGCGCCGCCTTTGCCCAGCATGCGACTGACCAGCGGTCCCAGCAACCCGGTCTTGTCGGCGGCGTAGGCCAGCACGTAGAGGGCGGCGACGGTCAGCGGAGCCGGATTGGAGAATCCCGAAAGCGCCTGCTCTTCATCGATCACGCCGAGCACGAGTAAGGTGACCGTGGCGGTCAGCACGGTTGCCGCCGGGGGCATCACCTCGAACGCGAGCACGGCCAGCATCGCGATGATCACGGCTGCGGCTATCCAGGCATCGAGGCTCATTCGGGGTCGGGGTCGGGCGTTCCGGTACGGAGAGGGGTTGGCCGGCTCAGCTACCGGGGCGGTTGTTCCTGTTGCCGGTGTTGCCGGCCTGGGTGGCCTCCTGCTCGGCCCGCACCACATGCATGACCGCGTTTATCAGCGCCAGATGGGTGAAGGCCTGGGGGAAGTTGCCGAGGTGCCGGCCGGAAAGGGGGTCGATCTCCTCGGCGTAAAGCTGAAGGCTGCTGGCGAAGCCGAGAAGCCTTTCGCAGAGCTGGCGGGCCCGGTCCAGCTCGCCGATCTCCACCAGGGCGCTGACCAGCCAGAATGAGCAGATCGTGAAGCTGCCCTCGCTGCCGTCGAGGCCGTCGTCGGTCTCCTCGGGCCGGTACCGGAGGACCAGCCCTTCCTCGGTCAGCTCCTCGGCGATCGCCAGCACCGTGTCTCGAATCCGGGGATCGTCCGCCGGCAGGAACCGGAGCAGCGGCATCAGGAGGCAGGAAGCGTCGAGCGCGTCGGTGTCGTAGTGCTGGGTGAACACGCCGCGGTCGTCGACCGCGTTCTCGCAGATGTCCGCGTGGATCTCGCTCGCCGCCCGCTGCCACTCCGCCGCCAGTTCCTGGTCTTCCCGGAGCAGTGCGAGCCGGGCGCCGCGATCCACCGCCACCCAGCACATCACCTTGGATGAGGTGAAGTGCTTGGGATCTCCCCGGACTTCCCATATCCCGTGGTCGGTTCCTCGCCAGTTCTCGAGCGCGGCATCGACCTGGCGCTTGAGGATCGGCCATATCTCCTCGGGCATTCCATCGCGCGACTTGATGTGAAGGTAGAACGAGTCGAGCACCGCCCCCCAGACGTCGTGCTGTCTCTGGTCATAGGCGCCGTTTCCTATGCGAACCGGCGCCGCTCCCTCGTAACCGTGCAGGTGAGGCAGGATTTCTTCGTCGAGCTGTTTTTCACCCGCGACCCCGTACATGATCTGGATATCGTCGGCCTCGCGGGCGATTTCGGCGATGAAGTAGAAGAAGTCGTTGGCCTCCCAGTCGAAGCCGAGCGTGTAGAGGCCCCAGAGGGTGAATGTCGAGTCGCGGATCCATGAGTAGCGGTAGTCCCAGTTGCGCTGGCCACCGGGCGTTTCTGGCAGCGAGGTGGTGGCGGCTGCGATCAGGGCCCCGGTGGGCGAGTAGGTCAGCCCCTTGAGGGTGAGTGCCGATCGCTCGAGATAACTTCTCCAGGGGTGATCGGGGAAGGTGCCGCGGGCGAGCCAGTTCTGCCAATGGTGGGCGGTCCAGACCAGCTTGCTGTGGGCCTCGTCGTAGTCGCGAGGCGGCTCGTGTTCGCTCCAGGAGAGGGCGACGAACCGTACGTCTCCCTCCTTGAGCAGGGTGCGGGCCGTCGTGCGCGGCCCCTCGAATCCCAGGTTGAGGTCGCTGGTCAGACGCAGTTCCAGATCCGACCCCGGCGTGGTTGCGACCCCCTCGTGATAGGCCTCGCCGGCGTACTCCCAACTGGCCTGGCGGCGCCCGTAGTCAAAGGCCGGTTTGCAGTCGAGCACCAGCTGGACCTCTCCGTGAACACATCGGACCATGCGCAGCAGGACGTGGTCGGCGTCGTAGTCGGTCGGCGCCCGGCGGTGGGTATTGGAGCGGTCCCGCTTGTGGTGCCAGGGTCCGATCAGCAGGACGTCGCGCACGATGATCCAGCCTTCGCCGGTCCCCCAGCTCGTTTCCAGCACCATCGTTCCGGGCAGGTATCGCCGGTTGGTCGGAACGTTGACGTCGGCCGGACCGAGCCGGAAGGTCCCGGCGCTGCGATCAAGGATCGAACCGAACACGCTGGGTGAATCGAACCGCGGCAGGCAGAGCCACTCGATGTTTCCGCTGGGGGCGACCAAGGCCGACACCTCGCCGTCGGAGAGGAAGCCGTAGTCGGCGATCGGCGGGTAGGGCGAGACCCCGTGTACCGGTTCGTAGGTGGGAATCTGGGTCTCCCAAGTCGAGCCGAACTGGGGTCCGGGCCCGGGCCCGGGCGAGATCGATCCGTTGCTCAAGAAGGTGCCTTTGGCGGTGGGGTCGTCAACAGGTCAGAGATGCTGGCACAACCCCGGCCCGGGCGCGGGTTTCGACGGGCCCCGTATCGCGGTTCCCGTCCGCTGCTATCGGAGCAGAGGCGGTCGAAGCGGACCGCCCACCCCGGGAAGGCGCCTGGTGTGTCAGGAAGGAGCCGGACCGGGCGACCGTCTCCCTGTCATGGTTTTCAGATCAATGAGGAATGCGACGGAAAGAAAATGACCGCGTCGAGGGTCGCGATCGCTATCGCACTGGCCCTGCTGATCGCCCCTGCGGCGGGCCGGGCCGCGACGCCCGGCGGAACCGCCGGCGCAGGTGTGGCCCGGACCCAGGCCGAGGCCGGGATCAGCCGGAAAGGCTTCACCGAGGCGAGTCGCCGGACCGCCGTCCGGTACTGGACCCCTCGCCGGGCCGTCGAGGCGATCCGGAACGGGAACCCGACCGGCCCCACCGCCACGGGATTTGACTCCGGCCTCGAAGGTCCGAGCGGGTGGGCCGGACCGCGAACCGTCAGGCCGGCACGCGACCCGGCCGCTGGTCACCGCTCTGACGCCGGAGCGAGCCACGGCCCGGCCGACCCGGAGGTGGCCGGAAACAGCGCCAACGGCCGCCTCTTCCTGCGATTTCGTGGACGCAAGGCGTCCTGCTCGGCCACCCTGGTCAACACCCGCCGCCTGAACCTCGCGATCACGGCCGGCCACTGTCTGTTCGGCCTCGAGTTCGGGGGCTGGGCCGGGCACGTCGCGTTCGTGCCCGCGTATGACCATGGAAAGAGGCCGTTCGGGACCTATCCGGCCAAGCGCCTCCTGGCCAACACGGCCGGCCTGCTGGGAGACCCGAACCTGGACCTCGGGGCGGTCATACTCGGCAGGAATTCACGGGGGAGGCCCGGGCATGTCGCCGGCGCCAGCGGCTGGGCGACAGGAATCTCCCGGTGGCGGAGATTCTCGATCTTCGGTTATCCGGCCGGGGCCTTCAAGGCTGCCGAGTTGCGCCGGTGCGTATCGCGGTCCTACAGGGCGAATCGGTGGAGCTACCGTCTGCCCGGACCGCCGGCCGTCGGCGCCAACTGCGATATGGCCAGGGGTTCGAGCGGGGGAGGCTGGTTCACCTCGAACGGCGCCGAGGCCGACTACCTCAACGGGCTGACCAGCTATTCGGTCAGGCCGGCGCGTAACCGGATCTACAGTCCGTATTTCGGCCGGGCGGCGCTGCGCCTGATCAGACAGGCGAGATAGCCCCGCGGTCCCTGGGCACCGGGCCCGGGCGGCCGCCGGCCGCCGCGAGTTGGCAAACTGCCCCGTCCGCTCATGGCAGTCGTAACAGCAACCAGCATCGGCATCCACCTCGGTGGAGATCCCCTGTTCAGCGAGGTCTCGTTCAAGCTGACCCGGGGAACCCGGATGACCCTTTCGGGCAGGAACGGAGCCGGCAAGTCGACTCTGCTGCGAATTCTCGCCGGGGAGATGAGCAATGACTCCGGTGCGCTCAGTTTTCAGAAAGGGACCAGGGTGGCGCTCCACGATCAGCGTCCGCCCCGTGGTTCCGGGCTGTCACTCAAGGACTACGTATTCACCGGAAGAGCCGACGTGCTGGAGACCGAGTCCGAGCTCGAACGGCTGGAGCAGCAGATGTCGCGGGGCGAAACCGACGAGGCGACGATGCGGGCCTACGGGGAGGCCCAGCAGCGTCTCGAACTGGCCGGTGGCTATCGCTGGCGGGACGAGGTCCTGGCGGTCCTCCGCGGTATCGGTTTCGGCGAGGATGAATTCGACCGGTCGCTGTCCACCTTCTCGGGTGGCGAACTGACCCGGGCGTCGCTGGCCCGGGCACTCGCGGCCCGGGCCGATCTGCTGTTACTGGACGAGCCGACCAACCACCTCGACATCCCCACGCTGGAGTGGCTCGAGGAATACCTGAAGGCACTCGATGCGGCAGTGGTCCTGGTCGCCCATGACCGCTGGTTTCTCGAATCGGTGGGTACCGCGGTGCTCGAACTCGAGGCCGGCCGCGCCCGCTACTTCTCGGGCCCGTGGCATGTCTGGCGCCAGGAGCACGCCGCCAGGCAGGTGGCTCTCGGCAAGGCGATCGAGAGGCAACAGGCCGAGATCGCCCGGATGGAACGGTTCGTCGAACGCTTTCGCTACAAGGCGACCAAGGCCCGTCAGGCCCAGTCGAAGCTGAAAAAGATTGACCGGGTCAAGGCGAATGCCGCCTCGCTCGACCCGGAGGACAAAAGCCGCCTGGCCTTCGCTTTCGCGCAGCCGGAGCGGGCCAGCCAGGTGGTGCTGAAGCTGGTCAACGGCCGGCTCGAAGTCCCGGGGCGGGTTCTGCTCGACAAGGCCGACCTACTGGTCGAGCGGGACGAACATGTTGTGCTGATCGGCCCCAACGGCGCCGGCAAGACGACCCTGATCGAGACTCTGGCCGGCCTGCGAAAGCCGGCCTCCGGCAGCGTCAGGCTGGGCCACAACGCGAAAGTCGGCTATCTCTCCCAGCACGCGGAATCCGCCGCCGGCGATGGCACCGTGATCGACGCCGCCGCTCGGGAGACCGGCCTGGGCGGGCAGAAGGTCCGTGACCTGCTCGGGGCCTTTCTCTTTTCCGGAGACGACGTCAACAAGTCACTGTCCGACATCTCGGGCGGCGAGCAGCGCCGGCTTTCGCTGGCGATCCTGGTCGCTTCGGGGGCCAACGTGCTGCTCCTAGACGAGCCTACGAACCACCTGGACATAGAAAGCCGTGAGGCGCTGGAGGACGCACTCTCGGCCTTCCCCGGGGCGGTCATCCTGATTTCGCACGACCGGGCGCTGCTGGAAGCCGTGGGGAGCCGGACCCTGGTTTGTGAGAACGGCGAACTGAGCAATCACATGACGGGCTGGGCCGAGTACCAGCGGGCCCGGGACGAGCTGCTGGAGGCCGAGCGCCTGGAGACGGCGAAGCTGGCGGCGGGGTCGAGATCAGAGCGGTCTGCCGCCCGCGGCAGCAAAGGAGGTTCGCCCGGCAGGGAATCGGCCCGGGCCCGGCGCCGGGTCGAAGGCCTGGAGAAGAAGATCGAACGGGCGGAAGCCGACCTTGCGGCGCTCGAAGACGAACTGGCTGATCCGGTCGCATGGTCGTCTTCGGAAAAGACCGAGCGGGCGAACCGGCGCCACGACGACGCAAAAGCCAGAGTCAGCGGGCTCTACGAACAATGGGAAGAGGCCGAAGGCTCGCTTGCTCCGGGGCAGGGGTGAGCAGGGGCCGCTGAAAGCGGGCTGGCACCGGGTAGCGATAACCATGCGGCTCTGAACGCCGTTGATAGGTTCAGCCGGTATGTCTCGCGA
>JBGUDX010000035.1:0-10564 GCA_041821645.1 Acidobacteriota bacterium | reverse complement strand
GTCGATGGTATCCCCGAACCGTGCGCTGGAATTCCTGCCCCCGGACATCGTGGGGTGTGAGATGAAAGGCGTCTTCGGTCATGTGTGACGTTCCCCCAGAAGTACGGTTCCAAGGCGCAGCATCGTCGCCCCCTCCTCGACCGCGATTGCGCAAACCTCGGCAGTGAACTCGACGTCGGCCCGGGTCGCGTCCATCGGTGAGAACTCGATGTCATCGCAATAGGACCTCGCGTGGGCGACCGCCGCCCGGGCGCCGGCCTTGACGTCTTCGCGGGTGTTTCGCATCTGGTGCTCGATGTGAATGTCCGAGGTCGAGATGAAAGTGTGGATCCGGGGCTGCTCGCTGTCCCTGATCGCGTTCCAGGCAGTTTCGATGTCGCCCTTCTGCGCACGGGCCAGGCCGCAGATGGTCGGGCCATCGACCTCCTGGGCGATCTTCTCGACTGCCTCGAAATCCCCCGGTGACGCGATCGGAAAGCCGGCCTCGATCACGTCCACCCCCAGCTTCGCGAGCTGCTGGGCGATCTCGACCTTCTCGGCGGCGTTGAGCGAGATACCCGGCGACTGCTCGCCGTCTCTCAGTGTGGTGTCAAATATGTGGACGCGGTCGGCGTCTGTCTGAGTGTCCGAATTGCTGGACATTTTGCTTCTCCTTCTGAATCGAAACGTGAATCTCTGTCTGCTCGCGGCTTCCGCGCCGCCCGGCGATCAGTTCCCCCAGAGGGGGAGGAGGAGAAGCAGGGCCGGGTTGTGGAGCCTTCGATTCATGCTCGGACAAGCCTAGCGCACCCGGCGCATGCGGTCAGGGAGTCAGTACCACCTTGCCGATGTTCTGCCGCGACTCGATGTAGCGGTGGGCTTCCGGCGCGTCGTCAAAGGAGAAGCTCCTGGAGATGACCGGATCGAACTTGCCGGCGTCCAGATACTCGTTCAGCCGCGTCGCGAGGCGTCCCAGGCCCTCTTCCTTCCACCAGTCGAGCAGGTTGAGCCCGAAGGTCCCCTTGTTCTCGCTGATTACGCCCAGGCTCTTCCACCACGGGGTCGTAGCGACCGGCATGCGCACAAGGGCTCCCAGCGTCTTCCGGCTGAGAAGCCCCCGGGATCCCTGGATTTCGGACACCCCGAACATGACCAGCCGCCCGCCCGGCCGGAGGATGGAGTAGTCCTTGCGGAAGCTGGTCGGCCCCAGGGCGTCGATGATCACGTCGACTCCTTCGCCGGAGGTCAGCTCGAGGACCGCCTCGGCGAAGTCCCGGTTGCGATAGTCGATCGCATGATCGACCCCCTGCTCGCTGATCGCGTCGTGCTTCTCCGGAGACGCCGTCCCGAATATCTCGGCCCCGATCTCAGCAGCGATCTGGGTCGCCGCGATCCCCACGCCGCCGGCAGCCGCATGGATCAGGACCCGCTGGCCTGCCCGGAGCCCGCCCATCTCCACCAGCGCGGCGAGCGCGGTGCAGTAATTGACCGGCAGGGCGGCCGCCTGTTCAAAGCTGAACCGGTCCGGAATCGGGAACACATCGTCGGCCCTCGCCGAGACCAGCTCGGCCTGGCCGCCGAACATGGTCGGACCGAACACGCGATCGCCGGTCGCGATCCCGTCCACACCCTGACCTACGCTCTCGACCACTCCGGCAAATTCGTACCCGAGCACGCAGGGAGTGTCCGGGGCATCCGGGTAGAGGCCCTTTCGGGCCAGCAACTCGGCGAAATTCACCCCGGCCGCGCTTACCGCGACCCGGACTTCTCCCGGCCCGGCCACGGGATCCGGCCGCTCCTCGACGACGAGCTTCTCTGGACCACCACTGCCGGTTAGAACTACGGCGCGCACAGACCAACCGTAGCCGACCGCGGTCAGGGCTGGAGTTCGATTGCGTAACCGGCCGCGAAGCCGTCCAGTTCCTTGATCGCCTCGATCGTCGAAGGAGTGACCTCTGCGTCGCTGGTCACGACCATCACCGCCTGGTCGCTGTCGGCCTCTGCGCCTACCGCGGCCGAGCCGATGTTGACCCCCTGCTCGCCGAACGCCGACCCGACCCGGCCGATCATCCCGGGTCGGTCTGTGTAGCGGAAGACCGCCATGTGTTCGGCAAACGGCAGGTAGAAGCTATCGCCCCAGATCGAAACCAGGTAAGGCGCGTTACGGGGCCCGACCGTGGTCCCGGCGACGGAAACCGTCTCTCCCCCGGACTGCACGGTGACCCGGACCAGGTCGGTGAACTCTTCGGCGCTCGAGTCCTTGATCTCGCTGATCTCGATCCCGCGCTCTTCGGCCATGTGTGGAGCGTTGACCAGGTTGACCGCCTCTTCCGTGTGACCGGCGAGCAGGCCGGCCTGGACCGCGATGCCGAGGAGCCTGGTGTCGTTGTCGGCTATCGCACCGCGGAATTCGACCTCCACACCCCCTTCGATGATCCCCGGCACGAGACCGATCGCGAGCTGCCCGAGCGTCTTGCAGAGCGGGACGTAGGGGGCCAGCACCTCCATCACGGCCGGACTGACCGCGGGGATGTTCACCGCGTTGGTGACCACGCCACCGGTCAGGGCGGCGGTCACCTGGGCTGCTGTATCGGTACCGGCCCGGTCCTGGGCTTCGGCGGTCGATGCGCCGAGGTGCGGCGTGACGACCACGTCGTCGCGGGCGAAAACGGGGTGTTCGGTGAACGGCTCATCGGGAAAGACGTCGAGCGCGGCCCCCGCGACCTGGCCGGATTCGAGTCCGTCGATCAGCGCCTCCAGATCGACCAGCTCTCCGCGGGCGCAGTTGACGATCCGCATGCCGGGTTTCATGGCCGCGATCGCTTCGGCGTCAATCCAGTTCACGGTCTCGGGTGTCTTCGGCAGATGGATCGTGAGCAGGTCGGCCCGCTGGTAGACCTCCTCCTCCGATTCGACGCCCTCCACGCCGAGGTCCCGGAACCTCTCGGCCGAGACGAACTTGTCGAAGGCCAGGACCTCCATCTCGAACGCCTGGGCTCTCTTTGCCACCAGCTGGCCGATCCGGCCGAAGCCGATCACGCCCAGGGTCTTTCCGTACAGCTCGGAGCCCTTGTACTTCGCCCGGTCCCAGCGGCCGTCGACCAGTGAGCCGTGAGCCTGGGGAACGTTGCGGAAAAGGGCAAGCGCGAGCGCGAGGGCGTGCTCGGCCGCGGCAACCGAATTGGACTCGGGCGCGTTGGCGACGATGATGCCGCGCTTGGTCGCGGCCGGAATATCGACGTTGTCAACCCCGGTCCCGGCCCTCCCGATCACCTTCATGCGGTCGGCCCGCCCGATCAGCTCCGGGGTGAGCTTGGTCGCCGAGCGGATCAGTATCGCGTCGTAGTCTCCGATCTGCTCGGCGAGCTGTTCATCCGTCATCTCGAGCCCGAGATCGACGTCGAACTGCTCCCGAAGCAAATCGACCCCGGAGTCGGCAATCTTCTCCTTGACCAGGACCTTGGCGCGCTGGCTCAATTCCTCAACTCCTTCAGCCGACCGGCTCGGGCGAGCCGGCCTCGATCAGAATCTTTTCAGCGGCGCCCGCAGCCGTGCCCGGTACGCACTCGTAACCGAGTTCGATCAAGGCCATCTCCAGCCCGGTGAGCGCCACCACGATGTCGAACGCTCCGTAGTAGCCGCAGTGGGCGATCCTGACGATCTTTCCCTTGAGGTGGCCCTGTCC
Source organism: Acidobacteriota bacterium (assembly GCA_041821645.1). Classification (GTDB taxonomy): domain Bacteria; phylum Actinomycetota; class Thermoleophilia; order Solirubrobacterales; family 70-9; genus 67-14. Next base: position 6,900 of record JBGUDX010000035.1, on the reverse strand, counting down.
CCCTGCGACCGTGATTCCGAGGCCGTCGCGCATGTGCTTGGGCACCGCGGCCCCGTCTATCGACTCGGGCAGATATGCGGCCGTCACTACGTTGGCGTTGTCGTCATCGGGGCCGAAACGTTCCAGCCCGATCGCCGTGACTCCGGCCCGGGCGGCCCGGGCCAGCGCCGCATGGCGCGAAAACACGTTGTCGAGGCCCTCTTCTTCGATCATTCCGAGCGATACGTCCAGCGCCCTCCACACCGATACGGCCGGAGTGAACGGGCTGTCGGCCGGCGACTTGCGCTGGCCGGTAGCGGTCTTGTTCCAGTCGAAGTAATAGCGCCCGGTCGGATTGGCCGCTGCGGCCTCCAGGGCCCGGTCCGAGACCGAGGCAAAAGCCAGCCCCGGAGGGCACATGAGCGCCTTCTGCGAACCGGCCACCACTACGTCCACGTCCCACTCATCCTGCGGAAGGGATACCGCTCCGATCGCCGACACCGCGTCCACCGCGAGGATGGTGTCGTGTTCGCGCGCGACCCTGGCCAGAGTCTCGACGTCGTGGAGCACCCCGGTCGAGGTCTCCGAGTAGGTAACGAACAACGCCTTTGCCGGGCGATCCAGTCCGGCGAGGGCCCGATCGACCTCGTCCGGATCGATCTTGGTTCCCCACTCGAACTCGAGATGGGTCAGGTCCGCGCCGTAGGCCTCACAGAGTTCGGCCCAGCGTTCACCGAACTTGCCGGCGGAAGCGACCACCGCGGGCTCGCCGGCGACGACCAGGTTGGCCACCGCCGATTCGAGTGCCCCGGAGCCCGAGGCCGCAAAGCTCAGCACGTCGTTTTCGGTCTGGAAGACCGTCTTGAGCCCATTCAGGGACCGCTCGTAGATCTCAATGAATGCCGGCGCGCGGTGATAGAGGATCGGCTCTGCCATCACCTGGCTCACCGCCGGCGGGAGCGGGGTCGGTCCGGCGGTCATCAGATAGGGCTTGTTGTAGATGCCTGGGCTCATGGAGGCAGGAGGATATTGGTCCGGAGCCCCGGGCCGCCGGGCGGCCACCCGGGCGCCCGCTCAGGGCGCTCTGGACGGAGTCCGCGACGGCCGATAGGCTCACCGCCAGAAGGATCTGCGAGAACTGCGACCGAGACCCGGAGGAGACATCTTGTACCCAGTCACATACGAAGCCGATTACCTGAAAGAGCGCAACCGGCTGACAACCTTCTTCCGCTGGATCGTGGCCATCCCCTGGTTCATCGTAGGCCTGTTCTACGGGATCGCCGCGTTCGTAGTCATCGTGATCGCCTGGTTTGCCCTGCTCATCCTCGGTCGATACCCGGACGGTATGTACAACTTCGTCGGCGGTGTGCTCAGGTACTCGATGCGGGTCACCGGCTTCGTGTCCCTCCAGACGGATGCCTGGCCGCCGTTCGGCATCGGCGACGACCCGAGCTATCCGGTCCGGGTCCACATCGAACCGCACGCGGCAAAGCAGAGCCGGCTGAAAACCCTGTTCCGGCTGATTCTCCTGGTCCCGGCGATCATCATGTCCTACGCGATGTCAGGGATTACTTCGGCGGTCGCGATGGTGTCCTGGCTGGCGATCGTCTTTCGCGGTTACCAGCCGGCGGCGATCCACAACGCACTCGCATACACGATCGGCTACCAGGCCAGGTTTGATTCCTACGCGTTGCTGATGCGCGACGAGTACCCACCGATCGGCGATGAGATCCCGGTCGAAATAGATCCTCCCGCCCCCACCGAGGCGATCGCGACCGAGGAGCCGGCTTCGCTCGACTCCGGCGCCTCCCCCACTCAGGGGGGCCCTGCGGGAGGGGAGCAGACTCCACCTTCCGCGCCGCCACAGCCTCCGACCGGTTAGCGCTCCGGGCAGCCGCCTGAGCCGGCCGGAAACCCGGCCGGCCCGGGACGGGTGCTCAGTCGTCGTCCCAGGAGAACGGCGGGTATTCGGTGCTCAGCCAGTACCCGTAGAAGGAGGCCCGCATCTGCCAGTTGAACGAGACCCTGATCACGTCGAACAGCCCTTCGGGGATCTTCTTGGTGAAGATGATTGTGAACAGGGCGAAGAAGGCGCAGATCTGCCCGATTACGCCGATCAGGCCCGCGACGATCGCGTACGGCAGGATGAGCAGCCACGCGACCAGCGGCCGCCAGCGTGAGACCTGCTCCGGGTACTCGGCGGACAGCCGGACCGGGTCGTTGGGGCCCTCCTGCAGCGAAAACGGGGGATAGTCGTCGGTGACCAGGAACAGGTAGGCGAGCACCCTCAGCGCCCAGCGCTGGAAGCCGACCATGAAATCCCACATCCCCTCCGGGTAGCGACCGGTTATCAGGGTCGCGAAGAAGGCCACGAAAGCGATCACCGCGGCTCCGATTCCGAGGAAGAACAGGACTACGTAGTGGGGCACGAGCAGCAGCCACTTGACCAGCGGCAGGAACCGCACGTACTCCTCCTGTCGATCGGCGCCGACGGAGACCGGGTATCCGACCGCAGCCGGGACGGTTTCGGCTACCGGGGCCGGCGCTGGCGGTTGCTCCTCGGGCGGGGGTTTCGGTACGTCGTTCATCGGACATCTCCTCTGGAATAGACACAGCCCCGGGGCGATCCCGGAGTACCACCCCGAATCTATCCCGGATTCAGGAGATTTCCTCGGATTGCACCAAACTTCCCTAGAACTCGGTATCGATCCAGGGCATCATGTCGCGCAGTTCCTTGCCGACGACCTCGACCTCATGGTCTTTGCCCTGCTGGCGCATGCGCTCAAAATTCTCATTGCCCGCCTGGGTCTCGGCTATGAACTCCGTGGCGAACTCGCCCGACTGGATGTCGGCGAGGATCTTCTTCATCGCCTGGCGCGACTCCTCCCCGATCACCTTCGGCCCCCTGGTCACGTCGCCGTATTCGGCGGTGTTCGAAATCGAATAGCGCATTCCCTGGATGCCTTTTTCGTGCATCAGGTCGACGATCAGCTTGAGCTCGTGCAGGCACTCGAAATAGGCCAGACGGGGGTCGTACCCCGCTTCGACCAGGGTGTCGAACCCTGCCCGGACCAGCTCGGTCGCACCACCACACAGGACCGCCTGCTCTCCGAACAGGTCGGTTTCACATTCATCCTTGAACGTGGTCTCGATGATCCCGGCCCGTCCACCCCCGATTCCGATCGCGTAAGCGAGGACCAGGTCATGGGCACTTCCGTCCGCATCCTGCTCCACCGCCATCAGGCAGGGCACGCCGCTGCCTTCCTCGTACTGGCGCCTGACCATGTGGCCGGGCCCTTTCGGGGCCACCATTCCGACACTGACCCCGGCCGGAGGCCGGATCTGGTTGAAGCGGATCGCGAAACCGTGGGCGAACATGAGCAGGTTGCCCTCGGTGATGCCATCAGCGATCTCGTTCTCCCAGATCTCCGCCTGCTTCTCGTCCGGAAGCAGGATCATCACGATGTCGCCCTTCGAGGCCGCGTCGGCCACGGAAAGCACCTCGAAGCCGGCGGCGCTCGCCTGGTCGCGACCGGCTGAGCCCTCCCGCAGGCCGACCACGACGCTCACGCCCGAATCCTTCAGATTGAGGGCGTGGGCGTGTCCCTGCGAACCGAAACCGAGGATGGCGACGGTCTTGCCCTCCAGGCTGGAGAGGTCACCGTCCTTGTCGTAGAAGATGTCTTGAGTGCTCATGGCCGCGGATGCTACGCGGCTGGTGGCATCCCGTGTCAGCCGGCTTCGGACAGAGCGGCTCTGTGGAGTTTTCCGGAAGCGGTCCTGGGGAGTGACTCGACGATTTCAACCCGTTTCGGGACCTTGTAGGCGGACAGCGAGTCGGCGCAGTGCCGCCGGATCTCGTCCTCTCCGAGCGACGAGCCGGAGCCGAGCACGACCACCGCGGTCACCGCCTGCTGCCACTCGGGATCGGGCCGGCCGACCACCGCGGCCTCGAGTATCTCGGGATGGCGGACGAGCACGTCTTCGACCTCGGCCGGGGCTACGTTCTCGCCGCCGGTGATGATCATCTCGTCGGTCCTCCCTTCGACGTACAGGAACCCGTCTTCGTCAATACGGCCGACGTCTCCGGTGTGAAGCCAGCCGTCCGCATCCAGCGCGGTCGCAGAAACCGTCGGCCCCTGGACCAGGATCTCGCCTTCGTTGATCCTCAGATGGGATGTCAGCAGCGGCCTCCCGACCGATCCGACTTTCCGCCTGGCCTCGCTGACTTCCAGCGTGGTCACCTGTGAGCAGGTCTCGGTCAGGCCGTAGGTCTGAATCACCGGGGCGCCCCTGCCGAGAGCTTCCTCCAGCGCCCCCTGCGGGACCGGGCCGCCACCAACCAGGATCGCCCTCGGCGCCGAGAGGTCGATTCCGTCGTCCAGAAGACGGAGCAGCATCGTCGAGACCATCGAGATCACGCTCACTCCGTCCTCTTCGATCGCCTTGCTGACCATCACCGGATCGAATTCGTCCTGCAGCACCATCGTGGTGCCGTAGATGACCGAACGCATCGCGATCGAGAGCCCGGATATATGGCTGAGCGGCAGCGCGCAGAGCCATCGGTCGGACGGGTCGACTCCGATGTTGAAGGCGGAGCCCATCGCGCTGAACAGATGGTTGCCGTACGAAAGCGGTACCGAACGTGCGTCGCCGGTCGACCCGCTGGTCATGATCCGGCAATGCACGTCTTCCATGTCGTGCTCGCCGAGCAGCGGCATGTCTGCCTCGGTCTGGGTCAATCGGGAGGTGTCGTCGAGATCGACGGTGACCCCGCACAGGTCGATCACCCTCGAGCGCTCTTCGGAGGAAAGCCGGGGGCTGAGCGGGAGCAGTTCGGCGCCGGTCTTCATCAGGGCGTGCATCAGAACGATCTGCCGGCTTCCCCCACCCATCGTCATCGCCACGCAGGCGCCGCGACGGACGCCGAAGGCAGCCAGCCTGCGGGCCGCATGGACCGCCTCGTTCTCGAGTTCGGCGAAAGTGATCGCCTCTCCGTCGCAGATCAGGGCCGGTCGATTGGGACAGCTCTGCGATCTCTGTGCCAGCCAGTTGTCGAGTTTCAAAGAATCTTCCTGTCCATCCCGGTTATCGTTGCTCCCCCATTCTTGCGATCCGAACGCCGAAGAGGCTGTCACCCCGAAACGGAGCCCCCAACTTGCCCGAACGACACCGCAATGCACCTCCCGAGGAATCGCTCTACGGCCCCGTTGAGTGGCGGACCGCCGGTGAGTTCACCGACATCCTCTACGAGAAGGCAGAGGGCATCGCCAGGATCACGATCAACCGGCCGGAGGTCCGTAACGCCTTTCGTCCCCAGACCCTGGCCGAGTTACGCGACGCGTTCAACCGTGCCCGCGACGATCTCGAGGTCGGCTCGATCATCTTCACCGGAGCCGGAACCGAGGCCTTCTGCTCGGGCGGCGACCAGCGCATCCGCGGAGACGACGGATATATCGGCGACGACGAGGTCGCGGGCAAAGGGGTCGGGCGGCTCGACGTCGGAGACCTCCACGTCCAGATCCGGCGGTTGCCGAAACCGGTCGTCGCGATGGTCGCCGGGTACGCGGTCGGAGGCGGACACATCCTGCATCTGGTCTGCGACATGACGATCGCCGCCGACAACGCCCGCTTCGGTCAGACCGGCCCCCGGGTAGGCAGCTTCGACGGTGGCTTCGGCGCCAGCCTGCTCGCCCGCAACGTCGGTGTGAAGAAGGCCAAGGAGATCTGGTTCCTCTGCCGCCACTACACCGCCGAAGAAGCGCTCGAGATGGGTCTGGTCAACACGGTGGTCCCGGTCGCCGACCTCGAAAGGGAGACCGTCGCATGGTGCCGGGAAATGTCCCACCTCTCACCGCTGTCGCTACGGCTTCTCAAGTCGAGCTTCAACGCCGAAGAAGACGGCCTTGCCGGGCTCCAGCAGCTTTCGCACGACGCCACCCTGCTCTTCTACATGTCCGAGGAAGGACAGGAAGGGCGCAACGCCTTTCAGGAGGGCCGTGCACCGGACTTCAGCCGATTCCCGAAGCGACCGTAACCCGTGAGGATCTGGCTCAGCGCGGCGCGGCCCCGCACCCTGCCGGCGGCGGTCGCCCCGGTGATCGTCGGCTCAGCCGCCGCAGTCGCCTCCGCCGGAGATCTGCCACGCTGGGGCGGCTTCGCCGCGGCGCTGGTCGCCAGCATCCTGATCCAGATCGGGACGAACCTGGCCAACGACTATTCCGACGCCCGACGGGGGGCCGACTCAGCCGAGCGACTGGGGCCGGTGAGGGTCACCTCGGCCGGTCTGGTGACACCCATCAGGGTTCTGGTCGCAACCTGGATCGCGTTCGGATTGGCCGCTCTTCTGGGCGTCTATCTGGCGGTCCTCGCAGGACCGATAATTCTGCTGGTCGGGGCGGTCTCGATCGCCGCCGGGGTGCTCTACACAGGGGGGCCCAGGCCCTATGGATACGCCGGACTCGGTGAATTCTTCGTATTCCTCTTCTTCGGGCTCGTATCGGTCAACGGCTCCTACTACGTCCAGCTCGAGACGCTCTCCTGGGTCTCTTTCGGGCTCTCGATCGCGATCGGCTGCCTCGCAACCGCGATCCTGGTGGTCAACAACGTGCGTGATCTCGAGACCGACAGGCGCGCCGGAAAGACCACTCTGGCCGTACGCATCGGACGGCAACGGTCGCGGACGCTCTATCTCTTCCTGATGCTCGCCGCGTTCCCCGTGCTCGCGGTCACGATCGCGTTGAATGGCGGGCCCTGGGCAGCCCTTCTCGGGCTGGTCACCCTGCCACTGGTCCGGCGGCCGGTCAGGGCGGTGCGCAACCGGACTGACGGCCCCTCGCTGAACCAGGCACTCGCCGACACCGGCGCGGTGCTCGGCCTGTTCGCGCTGCTGACCGCGATCGGGCTGGTGGCCGGCAGCTG
>JBGUDX010000034.1:0-10761 GCA_041821645.1 Acidobacteriota bacterium | reverse complement strand
GATCCCTCGCCTGGTTCGGGAGATCGGTCCGGCCCTGACCAAGGAACTGGTTCTTACCTGTCGTCCGTTCGGAGCCGAAGAGGCCCGGGCCATCGGCTTTCTCAACCGGGTGGCCGCCCCGGATGACCTCGGGCGGGAGGCTGAGGAGATGGCTCAGACGCTGGCTTCCAAGTCGCGGCTGACCCTGACCTCGACCAAACGGCAGGTCAACTCGGTCATGGATGCGATCGCCCCGCCGCAGAGCGCGATGGCCGACGCCGACGCGTTGCTGTCCGCGACCCTAGATCCCGAATCCAGGAGGGCGGGAGAAAGCTACCTCGAGCGCCGAGCCGAACGGTCGCGGTCCGCCTGACCAGTACCGCTTCGGGCAATGATCTGCACCCTGTGAAGGCGAGAATCATTGCCAGATGAGACTGGCCGGCGGGTCTGAGACGGGCCCGGGCGGTCTGGCGGGGTCGTGGGCCGGGGTGGTCAGTCGGCCGGGAGGGCTTCGACGAATTGCTCGAACGCGGCGATGTCGGTGACCGCGGGGCCGTGGCCGGGCAGGATCACCGCGGGATTGAGGCCGGCCAGTTTGCGGATCGAGCGGCGGTTCTCGGCCGGGTCGTAGGTGAACATGTCCGGCGGCTCGTCGATCGCGGCGCGCCCGGTCAGGTAGTTGAGGTTGCGGATCACGTCGCCGCAGATTGCGACCCGGTCGGAGTCGCGGAAGTAGATGACTTCGCCCCGGGCGTGGCCGGGAGCGTGGTAGACCTCGAACCCGGCGACTTCGTCTCCCTCGTTGAGGACCCGGCCGACCGGGTGTGGCGGTCCTTCCCAGGAGGACTGGATCCGCCTGAGGATCGGGTTGGTCACCTGTTCCTCGGAGATCGGGACCCGGCCCTCCATCGCGTCAACGTCGTCGGCGTGACAGGCCAGCGAGATGTCGCGATCGCGGCAGATGTCGCGGGCGAGGCCCTGATGGTCGGGGTGGGCGTGGGTCAGGGCCAGCAGGGTGAGTTCGCGGTCCCTGATCTGGCCGAAGACCCGGCGCCGGTCCCAAGTCGAGGCGGCATCGATCAGCACGTCACCGACCAGGTAGACGTTGATGATCGGCCGGGGGAACTGGTCAAGCCGCTCCACTCCGGGTGCGATGGTCTTCATTTCGCCGGCTGGCCGCTGTGGTGGGAGAGTTCCTCGAGACGCTTGATCTGGCGCTCGCCCTCGATCCGGGCCGGGTCTCCTGGATCGAGCGGCTCGATCAGCCTCCGGACCCGGTTTCGCACCTGCAGCGAGAAGTGCGGCGTGACCGCGCTGGTCAGCTCGCGGATGTCTTCTGCCGTGATCGTGGTGTCGGAGTCGAGGACTCCGAGGTGTTCGGTTTCACTCATGGTGTGCTCAGGGTTTCTACCGGAGCGAGCTCCGCGGCGTCGTCGATGCTCGCTTGCTGGTCGGTGTCGATGATCGAATTATCGCCGATTATCCAGACATGGTTGTACAGGGCACGGGTCGGATCGGTGTCGTAGCCCGGCTTCACGTCAAGCAGATACTCCTCGACCGCCTTCGGCAGTTCGTCGCTCGATTCGGTCAGCAGCAGGGCCGGCCAGGTGCCACCGGTCGAAAGTGCGGTGGCCGCTATGGCGTCCATCGGCCGGTCGCTGCGGGCCACCGTGTAACCGTGTCCGGGGTCGTTCAGATTCCAGCCGAAGGTGCCGCTGGAAAAGCGGGCGAGCTCAACCGACGCGGTCGCGGGATCTTCGCCGCCGACCCGCTCGACGCTGGCCGCGACCTTGGAGAGCTGCCTGAGCGCGTCCGAGGAGACGACTTTGGAAGGGCCGAGAATGAAGACCGGTACATCCTTGTTTTCCTTCTTCTTGAGGTAGTCGATCGTGGCCGCCGGAACCTCGTCTTTGCCGGTGAACAGCACCGGGTCGCCCGATCGTGCGGCCCAGGTTGCGGCGGGAGTCGCGTAGGTCGAATCCGTGGAGGAGACGACCACGATCGCCTCGGGCGGTCCGTCGGCCAGTTCGGACTTGAGCTCGGCGACGTTCACCGCGAGCGAGGCCGGATCACCGCCTCTGATCTTCTTGACCTCGAACTCGGGTGGCGGTGCCACCTTGCCGACCGTGAACACCTTGTTCTCTCCGGTGTCCGGCGAGCCGAACGGGTCCAGTTGCTTGAGCGCATCGGTGCCGTTGGCCGACAGGGTTCCGTCAGGCGCGAGCAGGATTGGCGATCCGACCGGGGGGGAGCTGAGCGCCGCCGCAGCGACACCGGCCTGCCATTCGTCGGCGTTGACGATCGTCACCGCCGCGGGCGGGGACCCCGGGCCGGTGGTCGGGTAGGCGGCCAGGGCCGCGGCGATCGAGATCTCGACCGGGTCGGTGCCGCCGATCCGGGTCGTGTTTCGAGTAGCGGCGTCGGGGTATCCGAGCGCACCCTGGTTGTGCCCGGCAACCAGGTCACGGGTGGTGGCCCGGTCCTCTTGATCGATTGCGACCGGTGCCGGAGCGGTCGTGTCGGACGCCTCGTCCTTGCCGACGTCGAAGAAGAAGTAGGCCACGAACGCGGCGAGGATCAGTATCAGCACCGCCAGGATCCCGAAGCCCAGCCAGGGGACTCCGGAGGCCTGCGGACCGCCGGCGGGGGCGTTGATCGGTTGTCTGGAAGAGCCCGGCACGGTCCAAACGGTACCGGGCGGCGGAAGTCGTAAGAATGGCGCCGATGCTCTATCCAGCCGGAACAGTCTCCAACAGCAGGGGCAACCTCGAGATCGAGGGCTGCGACACGGTCGAGCTGGCCGCCGAATACGGGACCCCGGCCTACCTGTTCGCGGTCGGCGAAATGCGGGCGCGCGTCGCCGCCTACCGCACGGCTTTCGCCGGCCATACCGACGATTTCGAAGTTCTGTTCGCCAGCAAGGCGCTCCCGGTCACCGCGGCCTACAGGCTGTTCGCGGAAGAAGGCCTGTCGGTTGACGTGGCCTCCGGCGGGGAGCTGACCATGGCGCTGGCCGCCGGGTTCGACCCTCAGCGGATCTACATGCATGGCAACAACAAGACCGACGCCGAGCTGCGACTGGCCGACCAGGCCGGAGTGGGGCACCTGATCATCGATTCGTTCGACGAAATCGAGCGATGCGAGCGGGTGCTCGAGAACGACCGGGACGTGCTGATCCGGGTCACCCCGGGCATCATGCCCTCGACCCATACGTTCATCCAGACCGGCCAGCTCGATTCGAAGTTCGGGTTCGGGCTGGAGGACGGCTCGGCGGCGAGGGCGGTCGAGCGGGTCCTGGCCTCATCCCGGCTCAACCTGGTCGGCCTCCACTTTCACATCGGCTCCCAGATCTTCGAGATCGAGCCGTTCCGGCTGGCGGTCAAGGCCCTGGCGGCACTGCGCGGCGACTGGTGCCGCATGCTCGACCTGGGCGGCGGTCTCGGGATTTCCTACGAAACCGACGACCGGCCGCCGCCGATCGAGAGCTATGTCGAGCTCAAGTTCAACGCGGTTCGCGAGTTCTTCGGCGACGGTGTGAGGATCCTTATCGAGCCGGGGCGGTCGCTGGTCGGAACCGCCGGCGTGACTCTCTATACGGTCGGCACGATCAAAGAGATCCCTGGCATCAGGACCTATCTCGCCGTCGATGGCGGCATGTCTGACAACCTGCGGCCCATGCTCTACGACGCGATCTACGAGGCGGTGATCGCCAACCGGCCGGACGCTCCGGCCGAGCGGACCGTGACCGTGGCCGGCTCGCACTGCGAGTCCGGGGATATCCTGATCCGTGACGTGGCCCTGGCCGATCCCCAGATTGGAGACACCCTGCTGATTCCGGCGACCGGCGCCTACGGTTATTCGATGGCCAACAACTACAACGGCATGCCGCGTCCGCCGGTGATTTTCTGCGAGGACGGCGAGTCCCGGGTCGTCGTCCGGCGGGAGAGCTGGGACGATCTGCTGGCGAGGGACGCGTGAGCGCGGCTCAGGGAGAATCGTGAGCGGGCCGCTCAGGATCGGCCTGCTCGGCAGGGGCACCGTGGGAGGCGCATTCGCCGACCTGGTCGAACAGCGCGCCGACGCGATCGAGGCGGCCATCGGCCGGGAGGCCACCATTTCGGGTGTGCTGACCACCAGCGAAGGTGACTTCGACGAGATCCTCGCCGGATCAGATGTGATTGTCGAGCTGATGGGCGGGACCGGCGCCGCCCGCGAGCGCGTTCGGGCGTCGCTTGAAGCCGGTGTACCGGTGATCACCGCCAACAAGCAGCTGCTTGCCCAGTACGGCGACGAGCTGTTCGCGGCGGCCGCGAAGGCCGGCGTCCAGCTGCGGTTCGAGGCCGCGGTGGCCGCGGTAGTGCCGGTGATCCGGGTGGTCCAGGAGAGCTTCGGCGCGGTCGAATTCGACAAGGTCTTCGGCATCGTCAACGGCACCACCAACTTCATCCTTTCCGAGATGGCGGCGACCGGCGCCTCGTACGCCGACACTCTCAAGCGGGCTCAGGACCTCGGCTACGCCGAAGCCGACCCGACCGAAGACGTGAACGGGGCTGACGCAGCGGCCAAGATGGCGATTCTCGCCCGCCTGGCCTTCCACACCCCGGTGACGCTCGATCAAGTGGACTTCGAGGGGATCGAATCGGTTCAGCCGGACGACCTCGCCTATGCGAAGGAGCTCGGCCTTTCGCTCAAGCTCCTGGGGGTGGCCGAGCGGCTGCCCGAAGGGATCACGGTGCGGGTTTTCCCCTGCTTCCTCTATCCCGGCCATCCGCTGTCCCCGATCGAGGGCCCGTTCAACGCGGTCATGGTCGAGGCTCCCGAGATCACCGAGGTGACGATGTCGGGCCCGGGCGCGGGAGGGCTCCAGACCGCCGCCGCCGTTCTCGGCGATCTGGTTTCGGTGGTCACCGGCGACGCCCCGACCAACCAGGCGGCGGAACAGCTGGAGATCCTCTCCGACGTGGATTCCTCTTTCTACCTCCACCTGGAGGTCGCCGACGAGCCCGGCGTCCTGGCCGAGGTGGCGAGGCTGCTCTCCGACCACGGGATCTCGGTGAAGAGCGTGGTTCAGCGCGGAATCGGCGTTGATGCCCGGCTGGTCATGGTGATCCACCGCTGCCTCGAGTCCCGTTTCAAGCAGGCGATCGACCAGATCGGCAGCCTCGGCTCGCTGCGGTCCCCGCCGCGCTACATACGGGTAATCGAAGAAGAGTTCGTCTAGGGCCGGATGCCGCAGCCCCTGATCGAGAGATACCGAGACACCCTGCCGCTCGAACCGGGTGACCCGGTGGTCAGCATCAACGAAGGCTCGACCCCGCTGGTCGAGGCACCGGTTCTGTCCGAGCGGGTCGGAGCCCGGGTGTGGCTCAAGGTCGAAGGGGCCAACCCGACCGGCAGCTTCAAGGACCGTGGCATGACCGTTGCCGTATCGAGGGCCAAGGGCCGCGGCGCCGAAGCGGTCATCTGTGCCTCGACCGGCAATACGGCCGCCAGCGCCGCCGCATACGCGGTGCGGGCCGGCATGACCGGCGCGGTGATCGTTCCCGAGGGAAAGATCGCGATCGGCAAGCTGGCCCAGGCCCTGATCCACGGCGCCAGGGTGATCGCACTGGAGGGTAACTTCGACGACGCCCTGGTCCTGGTCCGCGAGCTCTCCGAACGCCATCCGATAGAGCTGGTCAACTCGGTCAACCCGTATCGGATAGAAGGACAGAAGACGGCCGCGTTCGAGCTGATAGACGAGCTCGGTGAAGCGCCCGACGCGCTGTCAATACCGGTCGGCAACGCCGGCAACGTGACCGCCTACTGGAAGGGATTTCAGGAACGCGAAACCGCACCGGTTCTTTACGGCTTCCAGGCGGCCGGCGCGGCACCGCTGGTCACCGGGGAACCGGTGGCCAATCCCGAGACGGTCGCCTCGGCGATCCGTATCGGCAGCCCGGCCCGGTGGGAAGAGGCGATGAACGCGTTCAACACCTCGAGGGGACGGGTCGCCGCGGTCACCGACGAGCAGATCCTCGACGCCTACCACTGGCTGGCCTCGAATGAGGGGGTCTTCTGCGAGCCGGCTTCGGCCGCCTCGGTCGCCGGCATCCTCAACCACGGCCTGCCGGTGGTAGAGGGAATGCAGGCACCGGAGACGGTCGTCTGCGTACTCACCGGCCACGGGCTCAAGGACCCCGACACGGCGCTCGGCAAAGCGCCGCCGGTGATCAACTGCACCAACGAAATCACTGCGGTTGAAAAAGCTGTCTTCGGCTGACCGGCGTAGAATCCGGCTCCGATGGCGAAGCTGATCTACTCCGCGATTACCTCGCTCGACGGCTACGTGGCCGATGAGAGCGGAGGCATTGAGTGGGCCGAACCGGACGAGGAAGTGCGTGCCTTCATCAACGACCTCGAGCGCCCGATCGTCACCTACCTCTACGGGCGCAGGATGTACGAGACGATGGCCTACTGGGAGAGCGCACAGTCGGCGATCGAGCAGACGCCCGTACTACGGGAATTCGCGCAGATCTGGAAGGCGGCCGACAAGATCGTTTTCTCCAAGGCGCTCGAGTCGGTGTCCAGCAGCAGGACTCGGATCGAGTCCAACTTCGACCCCGAGCGCCTCCGGCAACTGAAGGAACAGACCGGAGGCGACATGTCGATCGGGGGTGCGAGCCTGGCTTCGGGGGCGATAAGGGCCGGGCTGGTCGATGAATGGCACTTCTTCGTCGTGCCCGTACTGGTGGGGGGAGGAAGGCGGGCCCTGCCCGACGGCTTCAACCTGGAACTCGAACTGCTGGACGAGCGCCGTTTCGGCAACGGCACGGTCTTCCTCCACTACCGCACCAAATCCTGACCGCCGGCGGTCAGGCCCGCAGGCGGTATCCGCGGGCGAACAGCCGGTAGTTGCCCAGGGTGAGAAGTGCGGTGACCACGGCCAGGATCAGTAGTGAAACCGCGATGTTGACGTCGGCGATCCCGAGAAACCCGTACCTGACGGTCGAGATCATGTAATAGACCGGGTTGAACCGGGTCAGGGTCTCGTAAGGCTCGGGCAGTAGCGATGCCGAGTAGAAGATACCGCCGAGGAAGATCAGCGGCTGCAGGATGAAGGTCTGGGCGAACGAGACGTCGTCGAACTGCTCGGCCCGGATCCCGACCAGGACCCCGACCTGCGAGAAGAAGAAGCCGACCAGCAGCAGCGAGGCGACCAGGATCGCCGGATGCTCGACCGGCAGGTCGACCAGCAGGCTGGCCACGATGAAGGTAATCACCGTGATCGTCATGCCCCGCAGGAAGCCGCCCAGGGTGAACGCCATCAGCAGCTGCATCGGAGAGGCCGGGGAGGAGAGCTGGTCGTCGATCGATCGCTGGAATTTCTGCTGGAGGATCGACGACGCGTTGTTGGTGAATGCGTTTATCGCCCAGGCCATCAGGATCAGGCCCGGAATCACGTAGACGACATAGTCAATTCCGTCGAGGTCGCCGACCCTCGAGCCGAGCGCCGCGCCGAAGACCGAGATGTAGAGAAAGGTCTCGAGTAGCGGGGCGCCGATCGTCTGCCCCTTGATCTTCACGAAACGGCTGACCTCGCGCCGGGTGAGCGCCAGGAACCGCACCATCGAGGTACTCAAGCCGGATCCTCGCCGATGTGGGCCCGGGAAAGCTCCTTGCGTCCGACCAGACCGAGGTAGGCGTCCTCGAGGCTGCTGACCCCGTACCGCGCGGCGAGTTGCGCGGGGGCGCCTTCGGCCGCGATCTGGCCCTCGTTGATGAAGGCGATCCGGCTGCAGAGCTGTTCGGCCTCCTCGAGGTAGTGCGTGGTCAGCAGGATGGTCGTCCCTTCGCTATTCACCTGCTGGACGTACTGCCAGAGTTCGAGCCGGAGTTCGACGTCCACTCCGGCGGTCGGCTCGTCGAGGATCAGCAGCCTCGGCCGGTGCATCATCGCCCGGGCCAGGACGACCCGTCGTTTCATGCCGCCGGAAAGCGTCCTGGTGCGCTCGTGGCGCTTGTCGGTCAGCGAGAAGGCGTCGAGCAGTTCGGCGACCCTCTCCCGGCGGTCGTGTTTTTTCATGCCGAAATAGCCGCCGTGAAAATCGAGCGTCTCCTCGACCGTGAGAAACCAGTCCAGGTTGATGTCCTGCGGCGCGAGCCCGACCGACTCGCGGGCCGACTTGTAGCCCTCGACCGCGTTGTCGCCGAAGATTCGGATCGTGCCGGAGGTCGGCATCGCCAGACCGGTCGCACAGTGGATCAGGGTCGATTTGCCGGCACCGTTGGGGCCGAGCAGGCCGAAGAACTCACCGTCGGCAATTCCCAGCGAAACCCCGCGCAGGGCTTCGACCCCGGTCGGATACCGCTTGACCAGGTCGCTGACCTCGAGGGCCGGTGACTTCACCGGAAGGCGGGGATCGATCGGGGACAGGGATGTGGCGGATGTATCCATTTCCACCATGATGAAGACTCGGCCGCCCCGACGCCGCTCACGACCGGGTCGAGCGAAGCGCGCCGGGTCGCCGGAAGGCAATACCTTTCGGGAGATGACCGAGCGACACCGACTGGTACGAGTTCCGGCGACGTCCGCCAACCTGGGGCCCGGCTACGACGTGATGGCCGTCGCGCTTGACCTTCACCTGGAGCTCGAGGTGTCGGAAACCGGGGAGTTCTCGGTCGAGTGCGGCGGGCTCGACGTTCCGGCGAACCGCGACAATCTTCTGGTCAGAGCCTTCGAGTCGGTCCATCCGGCCGACGGGATCTCGTTCCGGATCGGCGGTGACATCCCGCCGGCCCGTGGCATGGGTTCCAGTGCGGCCGCGATCGTCGCCGGCATGGTCGCCGCCGACCACCTGTTCGAACTCGGGCTCGAGCACCAGGATCTCCTGGAGCGGGCGACCGCGCTCGAAGGCCATCCCGACAACGTCGCTGCCGCGTTGTTCGGCGGCTTCGTCGTCTGCAGCGGCGAAGGGCCCCATCTGATCGCCACCAGGATCGAATCGCCGGAGGGCCTCGAGGGAATCCTTGTGATCCCTGGCCATGAGGTCCCGACCGAGAACGCACGCACCTCCATACCGGCCGAGATCCCGATCAGGGACGCGATTGCCAACGCCTCATCGGCCGCCCATCTGGCCCTGGGGTTGAGCCGGGGCGATTTCGACCTGATCTCACTCGGCCTTCACGACCGCCTCCACCAGGAGCGCCGCCGCCACCTCTTTCCCAAGTCGATGGAGATCGTCGAGCAGGTGGACGAAATCGGGGCGATCGGGGCGACGATTTCCGGAGCCGGCCCGACCGTTCTGGTCTGGACCGGATGGCAGGAGACCGGCATGGTCATGACCGGGCTGAGGGAGCGGTGTGCCGGCTGGGCCGAGGTCCGGCGGGTCGGGTTCAGTCCGCTGGGGGCTGACGTGCCGGAGCTGTAGCCGGTGGACCTGCTGCTCCAGATCGGCCTGATCCAGCTTGCGATCGGGGCCCTGCTCGGCTGGGTCATGGTCATCCGGCTCGAGCGGCCCGAGTGGCTGGAGAAGATCGGTGTGGTCCAGCCGCGCCGGGTTCTCCAGGTCCATCTCGATTTCGTGATCATGGGCCTGATCCTGATCGCGGTCGGGCTGGTGGTGGATGATCTGCCCGACCTCGCGGCCGGCCTGCTGATCTTCGGGACCACGGTGAATCCGCTGCTGTTCGTGCCGCCGGCCTTCGATCCGGACACCCAGAAAAGGCTCTGGTACCGGACTCTCTCGGTGCTCTCGTTCCTGGCGGTGAGCGGCGGCCTGATCTGGGCCGCGATCCTCGGTCCGGCCTGACGATGGGCCTTCGTACGGATCGCAGGTGACCGGGATGCCGGACCGGGACAGGGACGCCTGTCCTGAGTGCCGGCCGGGGTTATCATCGGACTCATGGCTCCGGGGTTTGACGACGTCAAGACGGTCGAGGTTGATGGAACATCACTTGCCTACCGGGATAAGGGCGAGGGGGAAAACGTCGTGTTCGTCCACGGGTCACTCAGCGACCTGCGCTCCTGGGAGCCGCAGGTAGAGGCGCTGGGCCGGACCCACCGGGCGATGGCCTACAGCCGCCGGTATTCGCCCCCGAACGAGCCGATCCCGGCCGGCGTCGACGACCAGATGAACCCCCATGTCGACGACCTGACCCGGTTCCTGACCGCGACCGGCGCCGCCCCGGCTCACCTGGTCGGCAATTCATGGGGAGCCTTCATCGCGTTGTTTGCGGCGATCCGTAGCCCGGACCTGGTCAAGAGCCTGACGCTCGGTGAGCCTCCTGCAATCACCCTGTTCACGAGCATGCCGCCGAAGCCCTCGGAGATGCTGGGTCTCCTTGTGCGGCGACCGCGAACCGCGATCGCCATCGGCGGTTTCGGCGTCCGGGTCATCGCCCCGGCCGAAAAGGCATTCCGCAAAGACGATGACGAGGCCGGCATGCTCGCCTTCGTTCACGGCGTGCTCGGCAAAGCGGCCTATGAAGAAATGCCTGAGGAACGTAGGCGGCAGGCCGAGCAGAACCTGGCCCCGCTCAAAGCTTCTATGTTGGGCGCCGGCTATCCGCCCGTGAGCGAAACCCAGCTTCGCAGCCTGAAGGCACCGACACTGCTGCTCGAGGGAGAAAACACGAGGGCTTTCTTTCGGCGCGTTCTCGACCGCCTGGAGCAGTTGATCCCGGTGACCGAGCGTAGAGTGCTGCCGAATACCACCCACACTCAAGAGGAGAACCCCGCTGCGATGAGCGAGATGGTGCTCGACTGGATCTCCCGGGACTAGACCGGTCGTTCGCAGAGCC
>JBGUDX010000033.1:0-10824 GCA_041821645.1 Acidobacteriota bacterium | reverse complement strand
GGGTTGTCCTTGTGCTGGAGCAGGTAGGGGCTGGTCTCAGTGGCGAGCTGGTTGGCCATCGCTTCTATCTTGGCACCAGCGCGGTCTGCCGGTCACCCGGGTCGTCCGGGCCCCGTTGCTTCGGGCGGAAGACGTGCGCGGTGGAGACAGGGGTCGTGCGCGGTGGAGACAGGGGTCGTGGGTCGGGGCCGACTATCCTTGCGCCGTGCTCATCGCCTCCGTATTCACCCAGTTCTGGAACGACCAGCTGGTCGAGAACAACCAGCAGGCGCTCTTTCTGGTGCTGGTCGGCTTCCTCGGTTCGTTCCTGTTCATCCGGATGAGCGCTCGCCTGATGAGAAGTCCGAAGGTCCCATGGTGGCCGGGCAGCGTGGTAAGCGAGAGCGGCGTGCACCTGCATCACCTCGTCTTCGGGATCGTGACGATGATGGCGGCCGGTACGGCCGGCTTCACCTTCTACTACGACACCCCGGGGCTGGAAATCTGCGCCCTGCTGTTCGGCGTCGGCGCCGGACTCACGATCGACGAGTTCGCCCTCTGGGTTCATCTGGAGGACGTCTACTGGGCCGAGGAGGGGCGTCGCTCGATCGATGCCACCGTCGTAGCGGTCGTCCTGATGGCACTGTTGATGTTCGGTGGGCGCCCATTCGAGATCGGGACAGACAGCGCGAGCGCGGTGATCGCCAGCCTGGTGGTGCTTACTTTCGTACTTGCGAACGTGATGATCTGTTTCCTGAAGGAGCGGATCCTGCACGGTGCGATCGGATTCTTCTTCTGGCCGGTCGCGTTCTACGGCGCCTGCCGGATCGGCAAGCCGAACTCGATCTGGGGCCGCCGTCGCTACCGGAGCAACCCCCGGAAAATGGCGAAGGCCAAGATGAGGTTCGCCCCGGACCGGCGTACCGAGCGGCTCAAGGAGTGGTTCCGGGACAAGGTCGGCGGCGGAATCAGCCAGAACTGACCGGTGCCGGCACTGACCGGCCGCCGCAATCGGTGACCGCCTGTCAATTCGGTTGATTGGCGCCGGCTCGGCCGACCTGTCGTCGGGTCAGTTGCCGGCGGTCACGTCCCGGGCAAAAGCCTCGAACGCATCCAGGTAGTTCTGCAGGTCCTGATCCGAATGGGCGATCGAGATCGTCCATTCCTCTTCGACGCCCGGGGTCATGAAGATGCCGTGGTTCATGTGGTAGAGCCAGGCCAGGGTCGAGAGCTCCTCATCCACCTTGGCCAGGTAGTCGCGGTACTCGTAGAGCCGCTCTGGGGAGAAGACGACGCAGCCCTTGCAGCCCATTCCCTCGGTGTAGGCGGGGAGTCCGTAGCGATCGATGATCTCCTGGCAGCCGTCGAGCAGCTTGCGGTTCTTGGCTTCGAGATCGGCGTAGGCTTCGTCGGTGAGAACGTCGAGCAGCGTCGCCTCGGCTGCGGCCATCACCAGCGGGTTGCCGTTGAAGGTTCCGTACTGCTTGACTTCGTCGGCTTCGATCAGTTCGGCCAGTTCCTGGTTCATCCCGATCGCCCCTCCCGGGTAGCCGCCGCAGGTGGCCTTGGCCAGGGTGATCATGTCGGGAGTCACTCCGAAGCGGGCGGTTGCGCCGCCGGCAGAGATCGTCGCCCCGGTCTTCACCTCGTCAAATATCAGCTTGATCCCGTACTGCTCGGTCAGCTCCCGCACCCGCTCCAGGTATCCCTCTTTGGGCGGGATGATGTTGATGTTCATCATCGAGGGCTCCATGATCAGCCCGGCAACCTGGTCGCCGATCTTCTCGAAGACGCTGGCGAGTGCGTCGGCGTCGTTGAACGGGACCGCCCGGGTCAGTTCGTTGAGCGCATCGGGAGTGCCCTTGCCCTCCGGCACACTGACCGGGTCGTCACGGTCGCCCAGCGCCTCGAGCGGGGGGTAGACCGAGACCATGACCGAGTCATGGTGGCCGTGATACGAGCCCTCGATCTTGAGCAGGATTTCCCGCCCGGTGGCGCCTCGGGCGAGGTGAACCGCATCCATCGTCGACTCCGTGCCGGAATTGGTGAAGCGCCACTGAGGTAGTCCGAAGCGCCGGGCCAGCTCCGCGGCGACCGTGATCGACCCCTCGGTCGGGGCGGCGAAGTGGGTTCCTTCGTCAATCCTCTTCTTCACCGCCGCACCGACTACGGGGTTGGCGTGTCCGATCGCCATGACGCCGAAGCCGTTGTGGAAGTCGGTGTACTCGTTGCCGTCGACGTCCCAGACCTGAGACCCCTCTCCGCGCTCGAGATAAACCGGCCACGGCTCGTTTACCTGGAACGAGGAGGGAACGCCGCCGGGCATCACTTCTTCGGCCCGCTGGTGGGTCTCGGCCGACTTGCCGGTCCGGTTGCGGAAGGTCTCCTGCTGCTGCTCGGTCAGAGCCGCGACCCGCTTGGGATCGAATGGGCCGGCTGCGGCACTGGTGGTCTCGTCGGTCATGTTCCTCCGTTGCTGTTCTAGGAAACTGGTCAGTCGTGATTCGGGTCAGTCGTGATTCGGGCCAGCCTACTCCTCAGACGCCGGGAGCACTGCCCGATTCACGGCCCCTCAGCTCGGCTCGTTTGATCTTGCCGCTGGCGGTCTTGGGTAACTCGTCGACGAACTCGATCAGCCGCGGGTACTTGTACGGTGCGGTCGCCTCGCGGCAGTGCTGCTGGAGCTCGGCGACCAGCGAGTCGTCGGTCTGCGGTTTGCCGGAACCGGGCTCCTCACCGGGGCTCGTCCTCGCTCCACTCCGGTCCCGGTCGCGGAGAACCACCACGGCTTTCACCACCGATCCCCGTTCGGGATCGGGCGACGCGATCGCCGCTGCTTCGGCGACGGCCGGATGAGTCAGCAGCACCGATTCGACTTCGACCGGGCCGATCCGGTAGCCGGCAGACGAAATCAGATCGTCGTTCCGTCCCTGATGGAAAAGGAAGCCATCGTCGTCGGCCGTGACCAGGTCACCGGTCGGCCACCACTCCCCGCTGAAAGAACTGCCGTCCAGATATCTGGAGAAGAAGGTCGGCGAGGTCTCGACTCTCACCTGGAGTTCCTCGTCGAGTATCCGGGTCTCGATTCCCGGAAGTGGCCGGCCCATCGACCCTTCCCGCCCTTCCAGGCTGTCCCCGGGCCGGACGCCGGTGACCGCGCCGGTCTCGGTCTGCCCGTATCCGTCGGCTATCTCAAGACCGGTCACTTTCCGGAACGCGTCGATCACTTCCGGATTCAGGGATTCACCGGCGGACACCATCCGCCTGACCGACGGCAGCGGTTGAAGCTCGGTCCTGCGGGCCAGGACCCGGAATTCGGTCGGAGCCTGGCAGAGCACGTTGACCTCCTGCTCGCGGACGATGTCCAGCCGGGTCTCCGGGTCGAACCGGTCGTCGACCAGGAGCGACCTGGCTCCCGTCAGCCAGGGTGCGATGAACGAGTTGCGGGACGACTTGGACCAGCCCGGCGCGGCGGTGCACCAGACCAACTCCCCCGGATGGGCGCCAAGCCAGTGCTCGGCCTGCGTCGACTGGCCGAACAGGTAGCGCTGTGAGTGGACCACCCCTTTCGCCTCGCCGGTGGATCCTGAGGTGAAGACGATCAGGGCGGGATCGCCGGGGTCGAGATTCGCGCTGGCCGCCGGGGTGGCCTGAGCGAGGTCCTCGTCGAAGATGCGATCGAGATCGCCCATGTCCAGATAAGGCACACCGTCCGGGAGCTCGGCCAGATAGCGGTCCTCGCCGATCGCCAGCACCGGGTCGGTGACCGCCGCCCGTTTGGCCAGGTCGGCCCCGGTCAGCTGGGGATTGCACGGCAGGGCGATCGCTCCCATGCGAAAGCAGGCCAGCATCGCGATCACCCATTCGATCCTGCTGCCGAACAGAAGCATCACGACGTCGCCGCGCCGCACCCCCTTCTCCAGCATCGCCCCGGACAGCCCCAGGCTCCGGGTGAACAAGTGGCTGAAATAGTGGACCTCGCGGTTCCCCTCGGAATCGATCGCGATCACCGCCTCCTGCGAGAAGGGGAACCGCTGGATCACGTCCTCAATGAAGTTCATCCGACGGCCATCTTAGGCCGAGACCCGAACCGGAAGCATCGACCGCCATCGGGTCTGGCGGCCCCGAATCGGTTCTGGGGAGGACCCCGAATCGGTTCTGGGGAGGATTAACGCCGTCAGAGGGTAGAAACTGCAGCCAGAAGCGGGTCGGACGCGGATCGGGCCGGGTTCGGATCGGGCCGGGTTCGGATCGGACGGGGGGCGGGCTACTGCTCGTAGAGCTTGATGATGCGGATCGAGCCTGCCGGTGCGGCGTCGACGCAGAGGTTGCACAGCACGCACTCGTCGAGTGCCGATTCCTGGATCTCGGTTCCGGAGTCGGTCGCCTCGAAGATGCTGACCGGGCAGATCTCTTCCAGCTCCCTTGCCAGCTTGATGTCGGACTTCGCCGGCTCGTCGATCTCGACGTCGATGAAGACTTTGTTCAGGGTCTCTGGGCTCATTTGCCGATCTTCTCCTTGACAGCGTCGGGAATCTCGTCGATTCGTTCGACCACGGTGATGCCGGCCGCCTGGAGGCGGGCGATCTTCTCGGTGGCCGAGTCCTCCTTGCCTTCGACGATCGTGCCGGCGTGGCCGAAGCTCATGCCCTGCATCTCCTCCTCGTCCATGAACTTGCCGGCCATGAACGCGACGATCGGCAGGCGGGAGTTGTGCTCCTGGACCCACTCCGACAACTGGGCTTCCATGCGGCCTCCGGGCTCGGTGTAGATCACGATCGCCTCAGTCTGCTCGTCGGCCTCGAAATAGGGCATCAGCTCGGCGTAGGTCGAGCCGATGATCGCGTCGCCGCCGATCGAGATCGCGGTCGAGACGCCCAGCCCCGCCGCGGTCAGCGACGACGAGATCTCGGTGGTCATACCGCCGGAGCGCGACATGACACCGACGACCCCGGGCTCGTACGACTTTGCCGCGTCCTTGGCCGGGCCGCCGATGCCGCCCATCTTGCAGACTTCGGGAACGATCAGACCGAGGCAGTTGGGCCCGATGATCCGGGCGCCCCGCAAATCGGCCAGTTCGACCATCTGGGCGACGTCGCCGCGCGGGATGCGCTCGGTGACGATCACGATCAGCTTGATGCCGTTCTCGATCGCCTCCAGCACCGCGTCCTTGGTGAAGCCGGGGGGGACGGTGACGACCGAGCCGTCGATCGGCCCGCCATGGTTTTCCACGGCCTGGGCGACGGTGTCGAACACCGGGACCCCGTGCACCTCTCGGCCTTTGCGGCCGGGGGTCACTCCGCCGACCACGTTCGAGCCGTAGTCGAGGCACTCGCGGGTCAGGTTGATCGCTTCGCGCCCGGTGATGCCCTGGACGATGAAGGTCGTGTCCCTGCTCAGTAGAACGCTCATGCCGCCTCTCCCTGGATCTTGGCGACCGCACGGCCGGCGGCGTCCCAGAGTGAGACCGACCGGTCGCAGTATTCGACGCCGTAGCGGTCGAGGATCTTGAAGCCTTCGTCTTCCCAGGCTCCAGGGATCCGGAAGATCGCGATTGTCTCGGCAGGGTCCCGGTCGAGCTCGAGACAGGCCTTGATCACGCCTCTTGCGACGATGTCAACCCGGGTGTTGGAGACGATCGACATCATTACGGCGATCTTCTCGACACCGTCCTTCTGCAGGACCTCCTTGGCCAGGCCACAGGCCTTGGCAACCGAGGGGTTGCCACCGATCTCGGAATAGTTGGCCGGCTTGCCCCCCTGGTTCCGAACCGCATCGGTAAGGGTCAGCGAGCCGCCTCCGGCCCCGATCACGAGGCCGAGGTTGCCCTTGAACCCGTGGTCCTTGCCCTGGATCACTCCGCGGTGGTCGGCGTTGTCGATCGCCTTGACGTTGCGTTCGAACTGGCTCGGCTCGTAGTTGTCGCGGGTGTCGTCTTCGGCGATCTTCAGTTCCTTGCGCAGCAGCTTCTTCTGGCGGCCGACCGCCTCTTCTTCCATGTCCATGTGGGCATCGAGTGCGACGAACGAGCCGTCGATGAGCTCGGCCAGCGGGTTGATCTCGGCCAGCGTCATGTCGTACTCGAGGAACAGCCGGGCCAGCCGGGCCAGGATCGGGGTCGCCCGGTTCAGCTGGGTGCCGGTGACGCCGGTGACGGCGATCACCTGCTTCGCCTCGAAGTCGAATACCGGGAGCAGGTTCGAGATGTGGGCGCGGCCGACGTAGTCGGGGTGCTCCTCGGCCACCTCTTCGATATCGATCCCACCCATGTAGCTGAACAGCATCAGCGGTTTTTTGGCGGTGCCGTCCCAGACGACCGAGACGAAGTACTCCCGTTTCACTTCCGCCTTGGGATCCACCAGGACGCCTCGCGGCATCAGGCCGTTGATCTCGAGGTCGAGGATCGTGGCGGCGTGGTCCGCAGCCTCGTCGGGGGTATCGGCGAACTGAACCCCGCCGGCCTTCATCCGGCCGCCGCTCAGTACCTGGGATTTGATCACGACCGGGCCGCCGATTTCCTCGGCTGCCTCGCGTGCCTCTTCAGCTGTCTGGCAGAAGCCGTACTTGGTGACCGGGATACCGGCCAACTCGACGATCCTTCTGGCCTCATATTCGTAGAAGCGCATAAGCGGTCGAAAATCTAGTCGAAGGAACGGCATGTCGTTATTCCGATCCGATCACTCGGAATCACCGGCCGGCTGCGTGTAGGGTCCGAACAGTGAGGTCCATCCGCCGTCATTCGCTGAAAATCGTGCTGCTGGTTCCGGTGATCGCCCTGGCCGGGTGCGCCGGGACCGTGATTGATTCGCGAAAGGCCGAGGACGCGATCGCGGACAACGTAGAGTCGGCGACGGGCGTCACGGTCACTTCGGTCACCTGCCCGGACGACGTCGATGTCGAGGCCGGAAAGAGCTTCGAGTGCGAGGTGGCCACGGCAAACGGCAGCGGGGCGGTGGCCGAACTCGAGATCCTCAACGAGGATGCTGACGTGCGCGTGGTCAGGCTGCGAAAGCAGTAGTCGTCCGCGGGCGGACTCCGGCCGCCGGGCCGTCCGATCGCACAGCACGGCGACCAGTATCTGCGCAACAATCAGGGAAGGAACCCGATTAGGGCTCCCTCAATGCCCCAACCGCCCCAATCGTCCGGGGCCGCAACAAAAGGAGCTACAGAGCGCCCGTGAGTGAGACCACCGAGGTATCCGCGCCGACCGAAAACACCAAGCTGCTCGCTTGGGTGAACGAAGTCGCCGAGCTCACCCAGCCCGACTCGATCTACTGGTGCGACGGTTCGGCCGAGGAGTACAGCCGCCTCGCCACGACTCTCGTCGAATCCGGAACCTTCGAGCGGCTCGATCAGGCCAAGCGCCCCAACTCCTACCTTGCCTCTTCCGACCCCGCCGACGTAGCCCGGGTCGAGGACCGGACCTACATCTGCTCAGAGCGCGAGGAGGACGCCGGGCCGACCAACAACTGGAAGGACCCGGAGGAGATGCGGGCGCTCCTGAATCCGCTTTTCAAGGGATCGATGAAGGGCCGGACCATGTACGTGGTGCCGTTCTCGATGGGACCACTGGGCTCGCCGATCGCCCATATCGGCGTCCAGTTGACCGATTCGGCCTACGTAGCCGCTTCTATGCGCATCATGACCCGGATGGGAACCGCAGCGCTCGACGTGCTGGGCACCGACGGATTCTTCGTTCCGTGCGTCCACTCGGTCGGGATGCCGCTCGACCAAGGCCAGGACGACGTCCCCTGGCCCTGTAACGCCGACAACAAGTACATCGTCCATTACCCCGAGACCCGCGAGATCTGGTCGTTCGGCTCGGGCTACGGCGGCAACGCGCTGCTCGGCAAGAAGTGCTTCGCGCTGAGGATCGCCTCGGTTATGGCTCGTGACGAAGGCTGGATGGCCGAGCACATGCTGATCATCAAGCTGACCAACCCCGAAGGGGAGGTCAAGTACATCACCGGGGCTTTCCCGTCGATGTGCGGCAAGACCAACCTGGCGATGCTCATACCGAGCGTCCCGGGATGGACTGTGGAGACGATCGGCGACGATATCGCCTGGATGAAGTTCGGCGACGACGGCCGTCTTCGCGCGGTCAATCCCGAGGCCGGATTTTTCGGCGTGGCCCCGGGAACCGGCGAGGAGACCAACCACAACGCGATGGAGACGATCGCGTCGAACACGATCTTCACCAACGTCGCCAGAACCGATGACGGCGACGTCTGGTGGGAGGGCAAGACCGCCAAAGCACCCGATCACCTGATCGACTGGCGGGGAGACGACTGGACTCCGGATTCGGACGAGCCCTCCTCGCACCCGAACGCCCGCTTCACCGCCCCGGCTTCACAGTGCCCGACGATTGCTCCCGAGTGGGAAGACCCGGCCGGTGTGCCGATCGACGCATTCCTGTTCGGCGGCCGGCGCGCGACGGTCGTTCCGCTGGTCACCGAGTCGTTCGACTGGAACCATGGAGTCTTCCTGGGCGCGACGATGTCCTCGGAGACGACGGCGGCCGCGGCAGGCGCGGTCGGTGAGCTGCGGTTCGATCCGATGGCAATGCTGCCGTTCTGTGGCTACGACATGGCCGACTACTTCGCCCACTGGCTCGAGATCGGCAACCGCGACGGTGCCAGGCTGCCCAAGATCTTCTACGTCAACTGGTTTCGCAAGGACGCCACCGGCAACTTCATCTGGCCCGGCTTCAACGAGAACAGTCGTGTGCTCGAGTGGGTCTTCAACCGCTGTGACGACAAGGGCGAGACCTTTGAGACCGCGCTCGGCCTGCTGCCGTCGATCGGCGACCTCAACCTCGACGGGCTCGACATCTCGGCAGACGCGCTCGACGAGATACTGACCGTTGATGACGATGCGGTCAGGAGGCAGCTGCCCCAGGTGGAGGAGCATCTGGCCAAATTCGGGGACACGCTGCCCGACGAGATCAGCCGACAGCTCGAGGCACTGAAAGAGCGCCTGGCCTGATCGCCGGGCGAGCACGATGCTGGCGGTCATCGGCGGCAGCGGGCTGTACGCCCTGGGAGGGCTGGAGGTCGAATCCCGCCGGGTAGCCGATACCCCGTGGGGGAAGACGTCGGCCCCGGTCGTCGGCGGCCGGCTCGGCGGCCACGATCTCCTGTTCCTCGCCCGTCACGGCGAGGACCATTCGGTTGCCCCGGACCGGATCAACTACCGGGCCAACGTGCACGCCCTGCTGGAGGCGGGAGCCGACCGGGTCCTTTCAATAGCCACGGTGGGCGGGATCGGGCCCGGCTGCGAGCCGGGCACGCTGGTCGTGCCAGATCAGCTGATCGACTACACGTGGGGCCGTGATCAGACCTTCGGCGGGCCGGACGGCCCGGTCGTCCATACCGACTTCACCGAGCCCTATTCGAGTCGCATGAGATCCGAGGTGGTCGCTTCGCTGGATGCGCTCGGCATCGATTGCATCGACGGCGGGATCTACGCGGCGGTCCAGGGCCCCAGGTTCGAGACCGCGGCCGAAGTCGCCCGGTTGGGTCGGGACGGATGCTCGGTGGTCGGCATGACCGGCATGCCCGAGACGGTCCTGGCCAGGGAGGCCGCCCTCGACTATGCCGCCGTCTGCCCGGTCGGGAATCTGGCCGCCGGCATCGGTGAGGGCCCTCTGAAGGGCGAGGAAGTCATCGCCGCGGTCGGGCCGGCGATGGCGGCAATAGCGCCCCTGGTCAGCGAGCTGCTCGACCGCGGTCGGGCCGATTCGCGTTAGCATCGAACTCGTCGGCGAGCGACCGAGCCGGTCAGGACCAATACCGAGCGTGAGGAGAGCAATGAGCCAGGAACAGACCAAGTACATCCTGCCGGAGTCTTCGATCCCGACGAGCTGGGTGAACATACTCCCCGACCTTCCGGGCGAGCCCCTGCCTCCGCTCAGCCCGGCCACCGGTGAGCCGGCCGGGCCGGATGACCTCGCGGCAATCTTTCCGATGGCTCTGATCGAGCAGGAGATGTCGCCGGACCCCGAGATCGAGATCCCCGAAGAGGTACGCGAGATCTACAAGCTCTGGAGGCCTACGCCGCTGATCAGGGCCCGGCGACTGGAAAAGGCGCTCGATACCCCGGCCCACATCTACTTCAAATACGAAGGCACCTCGCCGGCCGGGTCGCACAAGCCGAACTCAGCCGTTCCGCAGGCCTATTACAACCGCGAGGCCGGCATCGAGAAGCTGGTCACGGAAACCGGAGCCGGCCAGTGGGGCTCGGCGCTCTCGATGGCCTGCCAGATGTTCGGGATCGAGTGCGAGGTCTTCATGGTCGGAATCTCCTACGACCAGAAGCCCTACCGCCGTTCGATGATCGAGACCTGGGGCGGCTCGGTTCACCGCAGCCCCTCTGATCTGACCGAGGCCGGTCGTTCCCAGGCCTCACACCAGAGCGGCAGCCTCGGCATCGCGATCTCGGAGGCGGTCGAGGTGGCGGCCGGATCGGGGCACGCCAACTACGCGCTCGGCTCGGTGTTGAACCACGTCTGCCTCCACCAGACCGTGATCGGACAGGAGGCGATCGAGGCGATGGACATGGCCGGCGAGTACCCCGATGTCGTGGTCGGTTG
This sequence comes from Acidobacteriota bacterium, assembly GCA_041821645.1. Classification (GTDB taxonomy): domain Bacteria; phylum Actinomycetota; class Thermoleophilia; order Solirubrobacterales; family 70-9; genus 67-14. The sequence goes on along the minus strand of JBGUDX010000033.1, from coordinate 254 downwards.
TGTCGGCGGCGGATCGAATTTCGCCGGGCTGATCTACCCGTTCATCCGCGAGAACCTCAAAAACGGCCGCAACACCCGTTTCCTGGGCGCCGAGCCGACGGCCTGCCCCACCCTGACCAAGGGCACCTATGCCTACGACTACGGCGACACCGTCGGCATGACCCCGCTGATGCCGATGTACACGCTCGGACACGATTTCGTGCCGCCGCCGGTGCACTCGGGCGGACTGCGCTATCACGGTGACGCGCCAAGCC
>JBGUDX010000032.1:0-10926 GCA_041821645.1 Acidobacteriota bacterium | reverse complement strand
GGTCCCCCAGCTTCATCAGCGAGCCCGCCCCGAACTGCTTCTCGATCTGGCTCTTGGCAGCGTCCAGCGCCGCCGTACGGGCCTTCATCTCCTTGTCGGTGGCCGGCTCCATGTCGTTCGTACGCTTCTCGCTCATATCTAAAGTCACCTCACCGCCGCCGTTAAAATGGCGGCACTTGTAGTCCGATTTCCGGGGTCCAATGCGAACACAGGTTCGAATCAAAACCCTATGACCTCGATCGGACGCCAAACCGGCCGCCCGCCGAGCCCCGAGATTGAGCCGGTACGGCTCACCGATGTGTGACCAGAGCAACGATTCAGCCGCCCGGAGCGCTAACCGCTAAGTAGCCGCCTGAGCAGGTGCATTCCGACCAGGGCCGAGCGCTCGCGAACGTCGCGGCGACCGCCGGGGATCACCGGCGCGACGCTCTTTGACCTGCCGTCGCCGGTCCGGGCATGGAAGCAGACCAGGCCGACCGGTTTTTCCTCGGTGCCCCCGCCGGGTCCGGCGATCCCGGTGATCGAGACCGCAACGTCGGCGGAGAACCGTTCGAGCGCTCCGATCGCCATCGCCTCGGCGACCTCGTCCGACACCACACCGTGGCCCTCGATCAAGGCCCGGTCCACCCCGAGTAGCTCGACCTTGGCGTCATCCGAATAGCTGACCACCCCCCCGGCGAAGTAGTCCGACGAGCCCGGCACATCGGCGATCCTCGCCGCCAGCAGACCGGCGCTGCAGGATTCGGCCAGTCCCAGACGGTGACCGCCGAGCAGTTCCGCCACCACCTGATCGACCGTGGTCCCGTCAACGCTGTACAGGGTCTTTGCGAAGCGGCTCTGCAGTTCGCTCCTCAACGCGTCGGCGGCCGCCTCAGCCCCGTCCCGGTACCGCACGTCCACCTCCACCTCGCCCTTGCGCAGGCAGGTGGTTATCTCGAGTCCGTCGAGCGAAGACCCTCCCGCCTCAATCTCGCGCAGCTCCATCGCCAGCTCTGATTCGGGCGTGCCGAACATCCTCAGCCGGTAGAAGTGAAGCGGCGTCGCCAGGTCGAGGACCTCTTTCACCCGGGGAATCTCGAGAGCCGCCGCCCACATCGGCCTCAACTCGCGCGGCGGTCCGGGCAGGACCAGCACCAGCAGCCCGTCAGGTCCGGGGACGACCAGGCCGGGCGCCGTCCCGACCGGGTCGAGAACCGACGCCCCCCGCGGCACCATCGCCTGCTTGCGGTTGGCGGCGTTGATCGCCTCGGCGGTCAGGTTCATCGTGGTGGATGCCGCAAACCGGCTCAGGATCGCCTGAATCTTCGCTTCCATCTCCCGGTCGAGCTCCAGTTCGCGGCCGGTGAACTCAGCAACCACCTCGGCGGTCAGGTCGTCGGCGGTCGGCCCGAGACCCCCGGTTGTGATGATCAGGTCGATGCCGACCTCGCGCATGTGGTCGAGGGCGTTACGGAGGTCTTCACGGTGGTCCGCGACGACCATTATCTCGGCGAGCTCGACCCCCAGCGAGGTCAGTTGCTCCGAGACCCAGGGGCCGTTCCGGTCGCTGATGGTCGCGGTCAGGACCTCCGTTCCGGTCACCAGAATCCCGGCCCGGATGGGATAACGCTGAGTCGGCTCGTTCATCCTCCGGACCTTATCGCCCGGCAGGGCCCGGCAGGACCGAACGGCGGCTCAGCCGGGGCTGGACGCGGCGGCGCCGCTCCCGGTGCCGCCGGCAAGCACGCTTTCGGGCTCCTCCGGGGCGTTCGTACCGCTATCGCCGGCTCCATCCTGGTTCCCCGACCCGTCGGCGACTTCGGCTCCGGCAGGCGCGGTGGCTTCTTCTTTCGGCTCACCGCCACCGAGGACGCGCGGCAGATCGGCCGCGGCGGTGATCAGCACCTGTCTCGGCTTTGAGCCCTCGTATCCGGAGATCACCCCGCGTCGCTCGAGCATGTCGACCAGCCGGCCAGCCCGGGTGTAGCCGACCCGGAGGCGACGCTGGATCATCGAGACCGAAGCCGTTTCGGTGTCGACCACCAACTGGATCGCCTCGTCGAGCAGGTCGTCCTGGTCGGGGTCGACCTCCCTCTCGGCGGTCTCTCCCTTGGCCGGCTCGCGCTCGTTCAGCAGATCCCGTTCGAAGTCCGGCTCTCCCTGTGCGGACCAGAAATCGGTGATCCGGGCGATCTCCTCTTCCGAGACGAATGCGCCCTGAATGCGCTGGAGCTTGGACGTGCCGGGACCGCGGAACAGCATGTCGCCCTGGCCGAGCAGCGCCTCGGCGCCGCCCTGGTCGAGAATCACCCTCGAATCGGTCTGGGAAGAGACCGCGAAGGCGATCCTCGAAGGTATGTTGACCTTGATCGTGCCGGTGATGATGTCGGTCGAAGGCCGCTGGGTCGCCAGTACCAGATGTATCCCGGTGGCCCTGGACTTCTGCGCCAGTCGGATGATCGAAGCCTCGACGTCGGCCGGCGCCACCATCATCAGGTCAGCCAGCTCGTCGATCACGCAGAGGATGTGCGGCAGCTTGGGCTCGCCGGCCTTCTCCTGAATCGCGTTGAAATCGCTGATGTTGCGCGCGCGGACGCTCTTCATCAGGCCGTAGCGGGTCTCCATCTCGGCGATCAGGTTCGACAGCACGTTCGCAGCCAGCTTGGGATTGGTGACCACCGGCGTCAACAGATGCGGAACCGCCTCGTAATGGTTCAGCTCGACCTGTTTGGGATCGACCAGCACCAGGCGGACCTCGTTCGGCGAAGAGTGCATCAGGATTGAAGAGAGAATCGCGTTGACGCACCCGGACTTGCCCGATCCCGTCGTGCCGGCGACCAGAACGTGCGGCATCGTCGTCAGATCGGTCGATACCGATTTGCCGTCGATCCCTTTGCCCAGCCAGGCGAGCAGCGGCGAGGCCTTGTCCGAGGGCTTTCCGTAGATGTCGCCCAGCTTGACCATGTTGCGGCTGGAGTTCGGCACTTCCACTCCGACCGCCTGCTTCCCCGGAATCGGAGCCAGGATCCGGATGTCGGTCGAAGCGAGGGCGTAGGCGAGATCATTGGCCAGCTCGCTCACCTTCTTGACCTTGGTTCCCGGGGCGAGCCGCAACTCGAACCTTGAGACGTGCGGGCCGGTTACGACTCCGACGATTGACGCCTCGACCCCGAAATGGCCCAGGGTCTCGACCAGTTTCCGGGCCAGTTCCTTCTGCTCGGCAGGATCGGGGCCCGAGTTCTTACGCCCCCGGTCAAGCGCCTTCAGTGGCGGATTGCGATAGCTGATCTCGGCCGAAGTCGTCGCCCCGCGCTTTTCTCCCATCGGGGTCAGCGGAAGCTGATCCGCTGTCGCGCCGGGCTCTTCGTCGGCGGCATCCTGCGGTTGCTCCCCCTGCACCTCGTCTTCGAGCTCGGCCAGCTCCTCGTCAAAGTCATCGGTGATGGTTTCGGTTTCGTCGCCCTGCGACGGCCCACCGTCCCCGGCTTCCGCGTTTTCAGCCTCTGACCCGGCAAAGATCTCCATCGGCTCAAGCTTTTCGGTCCGGTCGGAGACCCCCTCCTCGCTGCCGGCCTCACCCCAGATGTCAACCTCCGGAGCCTGGCCCTCACCCGGCTGGCCGGTCTCGGTCGCCAGTTCGCCGGTCTCGGGATCAAAGACGGGCATGCTGCCGTCCGGCCCTGCCAGTACCGGATCGGCCACCGTTTCCTCCTCGTCAAGGATTCCCCGCCGGGCCAGCACCCGGGTCGCCTCGGCCGAGCTGACGCCGGCCTTCCTGATCGCATGTCCTCCACGGGTGAGAACCGCCGCCACGGTGGTCCCGGTCAGCAGCAGGACCCCGCCGATCAGGGCGAAGACCGCTATCAGGTGGGCTCCGAACGGCTGGAGCAGGGTCGCGAAGACCCAGTACAGCGACTCACCGATCAGCCCGCCGTGCTGCGGGAACCAGCCAGAGTCGAAATAACCGATGCTGTCGGGGCGACCGCCGGCCAGTCCGAAGGTGCCGGCGGCCAGGGCCAACAGCAGGCCGCCGGCCAGAAGGACGCCTCCGGTACGCAGCGGGCGCATGGCCGGGAGCGCCGGCCTCAGGGTCACGATCAGCGCGGTCGCGAACAGGGCGAGCGGCGCCGCGTAGGCGAGCGCCCCGAAAAGGTATTCGAGCCCGTCCCTGATGCCTGTGCCGAGCTTTCCTCCGTCCCAGCCGAGATAGAGCACGAAGGCCAGATAGATCCCGAGCAGGGCGCAGCCGAGGCCGATCAGGTCCAGGTGCCGCTGGTCCATCGGCTGTTTGATCTCGGCCTGCTCGACCTTTCCTTTGGCGGGCTTGCCGGCACGTTTCACCGGGCGGCGCTTTGCGCCCCGCCGCTTCTTGCGTACGAACATGGCTAATCCCTTCTACGGAAAGCCGTTTTACCCTTCCCCCAAGCCCTTGTGAGCGTGTCGGGCCCGGACGATTCAGCAGATTGCCGCCAGATGAAAGGATCTGTCTGCGGAGGTGCCGCTGCTGTCGCGCGTCTTCACGTAGACCGCCCCCGGGTTGCCGTTTCGGTATGCGGTGCCGATTTCGCCCGGAAGGGGATCCAGGTTTGCAGCATCGGTCCGGCCCAGGCCGGCCAGCAGGGAGCATTGGCTCACGTCGCTGCCGAAATCAACCTCGTAGGAACCGTCGGTACCTGGCTTGAACAGCTGACCCGCAGTCGTGCCGGCGCTTCCGCGAACCAGGTTTCCGTCGCTGCCGACCACGGCCCAGTAGTTCGCTGCCGGCACCCCGGCGTCACCTTCCGGGCCCGCCACCCCGGCATCGCCTTTCGGGCCCGGTTCGCCGCGCGGTCCGGCCGGGACCTTCCTGAACTGCTTCTTTGCCTGCTTCTTCGCCTGCTTGTTGGAGATCCGCTTGACCTGCTTCTTCTCCTTCTTGTTCAGGGCGTTGACCGTCACTCCGGCCACTTGAAGTTTCTTTCATCGGGTTTCCCTGCCATTCATTCGTTTGTGGCGCCGCCGTCGCCTCGCCGTCGGTCCGGGTTCAAGCTTGTCCCGCGGATCGGCGCAGTTCAACCGCCGCGGCGGCCCTGACCGGGGGTTCCGTAGAGACGGTCCGTAGAATCCGGTTGATGCTTGAAGACGAAGACCAGCGCGGCGGGCGGATCCTGCTGATCGAAGACGACCTCGACATCGTCGACGTGCTGCGTCGCACCCTGAGGGGCGAGGGTTATGAGGTCCGGGCGACCGGCGACGGGCCCGAAGGCCTCGAAGTCGCCTCCGAGTTCCTGCCGGACATGGTCGTGCTCGACCTCGGCCTGCCCGGTATGGACGGCCTCGAGGTCTGCTCGCGACTACGGGAGGACAGTGAGGTCCCGATCCTGATGCTGACCGCACGGGCCGGCACCGAGGACCGGGTGACCGGGCTCGATCAGGGGGCCGACGACTACCTGGTCAAGCCGTTTGAACGAAACGAGTTGCTCGCCCGGATCAGGGCACTGCTGAGAAGGCATCCGCCCCGGGGCTCGGCGATGATCACGGTCGGTGACCTCCGCCTCAACCCCGATTCGCAGGAAGCGACTCGCGGCGATCGCGAGATCGAGCTGACCAAGCGCGAGTTCGAACTGCTCGAGTACCTGATGAGAAACAGGCGGCTCGTGATCTCGCGGGAGCGCCTGCTGGAAGAGGTCTGGGGATACGACCCGCTCGATGACACGAACACCATCGATGTCTTCATCTCCAACCTCCGGCGCAAACTCGAGGAGGGCGGCGAGCCACGCATCCTCCACACCAAGCGCGGAGCCGGATACGTAATCAAGGCTTGAGCGTGTCGCCGCTTTCCATACCGCACCGCTTCCGCCGCTGGCTCTCCAGCCTGCCGATCCGATGGAAGCTGGCCGCGGTCACCTCGGGCCTCACCTTCATCATCCTGATCGCCTTCGGTTTCGCGGTCGGCCAACTGACCACCCAGCAGCTGCGCGACAACTACGCGGCCGACACCGAGGCGAAGGCGACCGAACTGTCACAGGAGCTCCGGGCGCGCAACATCGTCACCGCCAGTTCGGCCCCGAGCACGCTGTTGGCACCACTGCTCAGGTCGGTCAACGGCACCGCCGACGTCATCCTGACCGCCAACAACACCCGCTACGCGATCCCGGGCGAGCCTGATCTCGGGCCACTCACCAACGAAGGGGTGCGGACGGTCGGCGACCTCGAGGTCTCTACCGTGCCCTACAACGACCCGGTGGCCGGCATCTACCCGATCGCCTGGGTCCGCTATGGCCGCTCGATCGACCGACTCGACGCCTCGATCACCAGGATCTGGATCTCGATCCTGGCGGGCACCCTGGGGGCGACGTTGCTGGCCGCTCTCGGCGGCGTCATGCTGGCCCGCCGCGCGATGAGGCCGATCGCCGATCTGACCTCGGCCGCCGGTGAAATCGCCCGCACGCGGGACCCGGAAGTCACTCTCCGGGATCCGGTGAGCGAGGACGAAGTAGCCGAGCTGACCAGGACTTTCAACGAGATGCTGCATGAGCTCTCGCTGGCCAGGGCGGAACGGGAATCGGCCCTCAGCCGGCAGCGGGCTTTCATCGCCGACGCGTCGCACGAACTGCGTACCCCGCTGACCAGCGTCCTGGCAAATCTGGAGCTGCTCGATCACTCGCTCGAGGGCGAGGGCCGCGAGCTCGATTCCGAGAGCGTGGATTCGGCGCTGCGATCATCTCAGCGCATGCGCCGGCTGGTCGCGGACCTCCAGATCCTGGCCCGGGCCGACAGCGACCACGACCGCACCCTGGAAGCGGGCAACCTGACCGAGATCGCCAGGCATGCGGTGAACGAGCTTGATCCGCTCACCGACGACCACACCATCGCCCTGACCGCGTCTGAGCCGGTCCCGGTCTGCGGAGACGACGACCGGCTCCACCGGATCGTCACCAACCTGGTCGACAACGCGGTCCGGCACACCCCGCCCGGGTCCACGGTGGACGTCCGGGTCGAGGCCGACCACGACACCGCGACCGCCCGGCTGGTTGTCGGCGACGACGGGCCGGGCATCCCGGCCGAGATGCGGCCGCGGATATTCGACCGGTTCGTGCGCAGTGGCGGGCCGTCCGACCGGATCAAGGGCGAAGGCACCGGCCTCGGCCTGGCGATCGTTCAGGCGATCGCCGAGCGCCACGGCGGAGCCGCCACGGTCGGCGACTCACCGTCGGGCGGAGCCGAGTTCACGGTCGAGCTTCCGTTGCTCGAGAAGAATCAAGAGGAAATCGTAAGGGAACCTTTAGCACCGATTTAGAGCGGCCGCCTATCTTTCTTCGCGGACGAGACACACGGACCTGCCGGGGATCTCCCCCAGACTGCCTCGGCAGGTTCGGACTTACAAAGCAGCAACGACCGTCGGGCCACCCTCCCCCTTTGGGTCCGGCGGTCTTGTTGTTTCTCCGGGCGAAAAGGCCGTCGGCGGACGGCCCAGCGGTTCGCCGCAGGGCCGGCAACCGCCTGGCAGGCACGGCAGGACCAGTTGGCCGAACCGGGTCTGATTTTTCGCAATGTACGTCCTTTTCGGACCCGGTTCGCTTCGATTGACTCTCCCTCGGCGAGAGAGGAACTCCGATCGCCCGACGGGACGGAATCGAAGGCTGTCGGCCCGGGCGACGTGCGGCCGACCCTGGCAGGCCCGCTCACCGAGTCAGACCTCGACGACAACCGGCACCACCATCGGGCGGCGCTTCAGGCGCTTGTGGATGAAGCCGGCGACGGCATCATGGAGATCGGTCTGGATCAGGTCGAGGTTCTTGACCTTGGCGTCGGCGGAGCGCTCGAGCGAATCCTCGACCAGGTCCTTGAGCTCATCGAGCAGCTTGATTTCGTCGTCGAGAGACCCGATGCCCCGCGAGATGATCTCGGGATCGACCACTACCTCCCCGTCGTCGGCGGCGATCGTGGCGACGATCACCACGATCCCGTCTCCGGAGATCGTGCGGCGGTCTCTGAGCGAGGCGTCGTTGGGGTCGGCCAGTTCGATGCCGTCGACGAAGATGATCCCCGAGCGCTCCTCCTCGCCGAACGAGGCTCCGTCGGGGCCGACCTCGAGCGGCAGGCCGTTCCTGCCGCGGAAGATGTTCTCCGGCGGTACGCCGACCGACTCGGCCAGCTCGGAGTGAAGGCGGATTCGCTGGAAGTCACCGTGAACCGGGAAGACGTACTTCGGCTTGGTCAGGTTGAGCATCATTTTGATCTCTTCCCTCCAGCCGTGGCCCGAGGCGTGAATCGGTGCGTCCTTGGCGGTTATGACCGAGGCCCCGATCTCGTAGATCCGGTCGATCGTCTCGTTGACGGCGCGCTCGTTGCCCGGGACCGGGCTCGCCGAAAAGACAACCGTGTCGCCCGAGTGGAGCACTACGTCACGATGGTCGTTGTTGGCCATCCGGCGAAGGGCCGAGAACGGCTCGCCCTGGGAACCGGTCGAAATAACGATCACCCGCTCGTCCGGGAAGTCCTCGATCTCCCGGGGCTGGATCAGGATCCCGTCGGGGGCGTTGGCGATGCCGAGGTTGGAGGCGATGTTGAAGTTCTTGCGCATCGATCGGCCGAGCAGGGCGACTTTTCGGTCGAGCTTGACCGCGGCGTCGATCACCTGCTGCACGCGGTGGATGTTGGAAGCAAACGAGGTGACGATGATGCGGCCCTTGCAGCGCGAGAACTCCTCCACCAGGGCCGGGCCGACGCTGGACTCCGAAGGAGAGACCCCGGGCCGGTCGGCGTTGGTCGAATCACCGGCGAGCACCAGCAGGCCCTCGCTGCCGAGCCTGGCCAGACGGGCCACATCGGCCGGCCGGCCGTCGACCGGAGTCTGGTCGAACTTGTAGTCGCCGGTGTAAAAGACCGAGCCGAGATCGGTCTTCAGGATCACGCCGCGCATATCTGGGATCGAGTGGGCCAGGTGAACCAGTTCGATCTCGAACGGTCCTGCCTCAACGACCTGCCCGGTCGGAAGTTCGGTCAGCGGTGCCCCGCCGAGTTTGTGCTCGTCGAGCTTGGACCGGACCATGCCGACGGTCAGCATGCCGCCGTAAATCACCTTCGGGAAGCCGATCTCGCGCAGCAGGTAGGGCAGGGCCCCGACGTGGTCCTCGTGGCCATGGGTCAGCACGATCGCCTCGATGTCGTCGGCCCTCTCGCGCAGGTAGCTGAAGTCGGGGAGGACCAGGTCTATCCCGAGCATCTCCGGGGTCGGGAACATCAACCCGGTGTCGACCACGACGATCTTGCCGCGATACTCGACAACCGACATGTTCTTACCGATTTCGCCCAGCCCGCCGAGCGGGAGCAGTCTGATTTTGTCGTTCCCGCCGCTCACGTCAGGTCCATCCCGGCTTCCGACATCAAGTTCCTGATCTCTTCCTTCTCGGCCTGGTCGGCTTCCACCATCGGCAGCCTCATCCGGGCCGAGCAGATCCCGGCCATCTCCAGCGCGGCCTTCACCGGGATCGGGTTGGTGGTTACCGACATCGCCCTGTAGACCGGGTCCAGAGAGCGGTCGGCCTCATCTGCTCCGGAGGTGTCGCCCGCCTGAAACCGGTCCCAGATCTGCCGCATGCGGTCCCCGGCGAGATGAGAAGCGACCAGGATGCCGGCCGTTCCGCCCGCCTTGAGCACCGGCATGAACGAGGTGTCGTTGCCGGCGATCAGGTCCAGGCCGGGAATCGGCTCAATCTCGTCTTCGTTGGCCTGCTTGACCGCGACCACGTTGGGAATCTCGGCCAGTTCGGCCAGAAAGCCCGGATCCATGTTGATCACGACGCGCGAGGGGATGTTGTAGAGGATCAGCGGCAGGTCCGGACTGCCTTCGGCGATCGCCTCGAAGTGGCCACGCAGACCGGCCCGGTTCGGCCGGCTGTAGTACGGCGTCACCACCAGGCCGGCATCGGCCCCGGCATCGGCCGCCGCTCTGGTCAGCTCAACCGAATGCCTGGTGTCGTTCGAGCCGCTGCCGAGGATGACCGTGGCTTCGTCGCCGACCTCGTCCAGAACGGCAGCGAGCAGGGCCAGCTTCTCGTCGTCATCGAGGGTCGGCGATTCGCCGGTCGTGCCGGCCACGACCAGGCCGTGCGATCCGTGCTCGACCAGGTGGCGGGCCAGCCGTCGGCTCCCGTCCAGGTCGACGCCACCGCCTTCGTCGAAGACGGTGATCATCGCCGTGATCACACCTTGGATCTCGCTCACCGGACGCACCCTATTCGATCGACCTCTAGCTGCCGTCCGCGAAGACCGCCGGCCGGCGATCGGCCCATGGATGAGCCGCTTCGAGCTGGGCGGCGATCCTGATCAGCACGTCCTCGCGCCAGATCGGGGCCACCAGCTGGATCCCGATCGGCAGTCCCTCGTCGCTCTCGGCCAGAGGCAGCGAGATGGCCGGCTGACCCGTCGCGTTGAAAAGCCCGGTGAACGCGGCGAATTTCCGTGCCTCCTCGATCGCCACCATCGGATCGGGGCCGGAGTCATCGAAGGTGCCGAGCGGCTGGGGAATGTTGCCGAGGGTCGGAGTGAGGATCAGGTCGAAGCTGCCGCCGACGTAGATCGCGGCGATCATCCGGGAAAGCAGTTGATGCTGGGACACCGCGGCGAGATAGCGGGCCCCGGTGACCTTTCGTCCACGCTCGATCAGGGTCCAGGTCAGCGGTTCGACGTCGTCGGCGGTCAGCTCCCTGCCTGCGATCGCCCCGATCAATTCGGCCGTCTGCGCCTGGCCGGTGGCCCAGCGATCCATGAAGGTCTCGAACAGGTCCACCCCATCAACCTCGAGCGGCAGTTCCGGCCGGACGACCTCGTGCCCGAGTGCCTCCATCTGGGCGGCAGCCCTCTCGACCGCCTCGATCACCGCCGGAGCGGGTACGTCACCAGTCATCGGGTCGGTCAGCAGGGCGATCCGAAGATTGCCCGGTCCACGCCCGACCTCATCGG
>JBGUDX010000031.1:0-11048 GCA_041821645.1 Acidobacteriota bacterium | reverse complement strand
GCGATGGCCGTCGGAATCGCCCGCGGTGCCTTCGAGGCCGCGGCCGAGTACTCGAAGGAGCGCCAGCAGTTCGGCGTGCCGATCGCGATGCACCAGGCGATCCAGTTCCTGATCGCCGACATGGCGGTCAAGGTTGACGCCGGTCGCCTGCTGACCTGGCACTCCGCGGTACAGCTCGATCAGGGCCTGAGCAACACGCTGACCTCGTCCGAGGCCAAGCGTTTCGCCGCCGACTCCGCGATGGAGGTCACCACCGACGCCGTCCAGGTGTACGGCGGCTACGGCTTCATCAAGGAGTACCCGGTCGAGAAGTTCATGCGCGACGCCAAGATCATGCAGCTGTACGAAGGCACCAGCCAGATTCAGCGGATGGTCATCGCCCGCGAGGTCCTGTTGCCGCGTAACGTCTGACCGGCAGCCGTAACCCGGCCATATGCGTGACCGAAACGGCGCTCTTCGGGGCGCCGTTTCCGCGGGTACCAGAATGTCGCCGCGCCGGACGAGGGTTATCCCCGAGACCTTCAGGGATGTCTCTCAGTGCCGGTTGGGCGTGGCGTCCTCCTGCTAGCGTCCCAACCCGAGATGGAAGCCACTCTTGAAGAAACCCCTCAGTCAGGAGCCCCGGGCGCGCCGATAGTCGCCGCGTCGGGCCTCACCAAGATCTATGGCGAGGGCGAGGCCGAGGTCCGTGCGCTCGACGGCGTCAACGTCACTTTCGAGAAGGGCGCTTACACCTCGATCATGGGCCCGTCCGGCTCCGGCAAGTCGACGCTGATGCACATTCTCGCCGGCCTCGACACCCCGACGACCGGGTCGGTAGAGATCGAGGGAACGAAAGTAACCGGCCTCGATGACAGTGACCTCACCCAGCTGAGGCGCGACAAGCTCGGATTCGTCTTCCAGTTCTTCAACCTGCTCCCGGTCCTGAGCGCCGAAGAGAACATTGTGCTCCCGCTCTCCATCGCCGGACGCAAGCCCGACCAGGGGTGGGTCGACGAACTGATCGGCAGGGTCGGCCTCGACGACCGCCGTGACCACCGTCCGTCGGAGCTTTCGGGCGGTCAGCAGCAGCGGGTCGCGGTCGCCCGAGCGCTGGTGACCAAGCCGGCGGTGCTCTTTGCCGACGAGCCGACGGGCAACCTGGATTCGCAAGCTTCGCATGACGTACTTGACCTGCTGCGCGGTTCGGTTGACGATTACGGGCAGACCGTGATCATGGTGACCCACGAGCCTGACTCGGCGGCCCGTGGTGACCGGCTGATCGCACTGCTTGACGGCAAGCTCGTGCATGACGCGCCTCCGGTTTCGGCCGACGCGGTCATCGAGCTGCTCAAGACCCTTGCTTAGCCTCACCTTCAAGAACCTCTGGGCACGCAAGTGGCGTTCGATCATGACCGCGGTTGCGGTCGTCTTCGGCATCGCCCTCGTCGCCGGCACGTACGTGCTGACCGACACCACCAACGAAGCCTTTGACGACATCTTCGTCGGCGCCAACGAGAACACGGACGTGGCGATTACCTCGAAAGAGAAGGTATCCCAGGACGACGGCAGCAACCCGGCCTTCGATGCGGGAATTCTCAGCAAGGTCAAGGCCGTCGAGGGGGTGCGCATCGCCTCGGGCGATGTCTTCTCACAGGGCGCGATACTCGACATCGACGGGGACTCGACCGGTGGAGGGTTCGCGCCACAGTTCATTGCCTCGACTTCACCCGAGGGGCTCGAGACCTCCGAGTACTCCGAGGGGCGCAAACCCGAGGCGCCGAACGAGGCCGCGCTCGACGAGGCCGCAGCGGAGCGAGCTGACATCGAGCTCGGTGAGCAGATCCTTCTGGTTGGCACCGGCAAGGCAAGGCCGTTCACGCTGGTCGGGCTGACCAGGCTGGGAGGGGCCTCTTTCGGTGGGACGTCGATCGCGCAGGTGGATCTGCCGGTGGCCCAGCAACTGACCGGCGAGCAGGGCGAGTTCGATCAGATAACGGTTGCCGCAGAGCCGGACGTCAGCCCCGAAGAGCTGCGCGACCGGATAGCCGAGGTTGTGCCGCCTGACCTGCTCGTCGAGACCGGGACCGAAAACGCCGACCGTCAGGCCAGCGAGATCCGCGAAGGCCTGAGCTTCCTTTCGATCGCTCTGCTCGCTTTTGCTGCGATCTCGCTGTTCGTAGGGTCTTTCGTGATCTTCAATGTCTTTTCGATCACGGTGGCCCAGCGGACACGCGAGTTCGGAATGATGCGCACGCTCGGGGCGGGGCGCTCCCAGATTCTGAGAACGGTGCTGATTGAAGGTTTCCTGATCGGAGTCTTCGCCTCGGTCTTCGGCATTTTCGTCGGTATCGGTCTGGCCGAAGCGCTGAGCGCGCTGCTCAAGACGATCGGGGCGGAGCTGCCTTCCAAGGCGCTGGTTGTCGCCCCCCGCACGATCATCGTCTCCCTGTTGATCGGCGTCGGGGTGACCATGGTCTCCTCGTTGCTGCCGGCCCTGCGGGCGACCCGCGTGCCGCCGATCGCCGCGCTGTCCGAGAACCTGGTTGTCGGGGGGAAGAAACGCACCTGGTTGCGCGCCCTGATCTCCACCGTTCTTGCGGTCATCGGTGTCGGACTGATCGCATGGGTCCTGATCAGCGGAACGGAAGGCGGAACCGGGGCCGCACGCATCGGCGCCGGCGCGGTCTGCGTGGTTGTCGCGATCTCGATATTCAGCCCTCAGCTCGTGCGACCGATGGCCTCGGCGATCGGAGCGCCACTGCAGCGGGCAGGGGGTCTAACCGGGCAACTGGCGCGCGAGAACTCCCAGCGCAACCCTTCCCGGACCGCAGTGACCTCGGCTGCCCTGATGATCGGCATCGCCCTGGTCAGCTTCGTGACCGTCTTCGCCTCGGGGCTGAGCAGTTCGGTAACCGATGTGATCGACCAGAACCTCAAGGGCGAGATAATCCTCCAGGGTCCAGGAGGCTTCAATCCGATGCCGCCGGAAGCGGTCGAGGTGGCCGGCATGGCCGAAGGGGTCAAGGCTGCGTCCGGCGTTCGGTACAGCAACGTCAGAATCGACGGGAACACCCGCGCCCTTTCGTCGGTGGTGCCTGAAACGGTCAACGAAGTGCTTGAGTTCGACTGGAAAGAGGGCTCTCCGCGGAACTTCGCCGAACTCCGGGGCGACCGGGCGGTGATCTCCGAGGGTCTGTCCGAATCGGATGATCTGTCGGTCGGCGACACGGTCAAGGTCCTGTCGAAGACCGGCGATACCGCCCGCCTCATGGTTGAGGGAATTCTCGCTTCGGGCAGTCTTGACGTGCTCGGCGACATCGTTGTCGCCGAGAAGGAGATGGAGCAGGTTTTCGGCGTCGACGTCGACTCATTCGCATTGGTCAAGACCGAATCGGGCCAGGATGTTGATGTGGTCCAGGACCGGATAGACGCCGAACTCGAGAAGCCGTTCCCGACGGTCGATGTGCTCAACCAGCAGGAGCTCAAGGACAACCAGCAACAGCAGATAAACACCCTGCTGGCGATGATCTACGTGCTTCTGGCACTCGCGGTCGTAGTCTCCCTGGTCGGCATAGTCGTAACCCTGATTCTCTCGATCTACGAGCGGACACGTGAGCTCGGGATGCTTCGGGCCGTCGGGATGTCGCGCCGTCAGGTGCGAAGGATGATCCGCTACGAAGCGGTAATAACCGCGGTGCTCGGAGCGATTGCCGGGCTGATACTCGGCGTGATCTTCGCTTTCCTCATCGGCATCCCCCTCGAAGGGGAAGGTTTCGCGCTCAGCTACCCGGTGCCGGTGCTGTTCGTGATCCTGCTGCTCACCGCCCTGGCAGGCGTTCTCGCGGCGATCTACCCGGCCTACAAAGCCTCGAAACTCGACGTTCTCGAAGCCGTCTCGTACGAGTAGGTTTCAGCTGTCGAAGCCGAGGCCGAGACGGTCCAGCGTGTTCAGCCAGAACCCGCGCTCGCCGTTGTTGTGGTCGGCGGCGGCGAGACGGTTGCGCGTGAACTGGATCGCGCCCCAGCGAATTGGCTCCGGGGGGAACGGGATCGGTTTCGTACGGGTGTAGTCCAGTCCGGTGATCTCGCTCTCGCGACCGTCGAGCAGGTCCAGGCCGACCCCGGCCGAGAACCGGCTGGCCCCCACTCCGAGGCCGGTGTGACCGACCGCGTAGGCGACCCGGCCGTCGTGCGCGGTGCCGTAAAAGGCGAAGAACCGCGAGCAGGTGTCGATCGCGCCGCCCCAACGGTGGCTGAATCGGATTCCCTCGAGTTGGGGAAAGGCGGCGAAGAAGCGCTGGGCCAGCCCGGCGAAGCTCTGATCGCGCTGGTAATAGGTGTCCTCGACTTTGCCGCCGAAATGGTAGATCGCGTCGAAGCCTCCCCAGAGGATGCGGCCGTCGGCGGTCCGACGAAAGTAGTGAAACCGGTTGGCCGAGTCGGAGAGCCCCTGCCGATTGTTCCAGCCGAGCGTCTCCCACTGGGCGGCACTGAGCGGCTCGGAGACCAGGACGTAGTCGAAGACCGGCACGACCCGGCGGCGGATCGCCCGGACCGGGCTGTGGAAGGCAGCGGTGGCGAGCAGCACCCGGGCGGCCTTGATCGAGCCCCGCCCGGTCTTGATCTCGACCCCGGCGCCCGACTTCGCCAGATTGCTCATCTCCGTCCCCTCATGGATCACGACTCCGAGCGACTCGGCCAGGTCGGCCAGTCCGTCGGTGAGCTTCACCGGATCGACCTGGCATTCGCCGCTCTTCTGCCACAGGCCGCCCTGAAACAGCGGCGATTCAACCTCGTTCCGAATCGCCTCGGCATCCAGCAGTTCGGCTTCGTGGCCGTACTGTTCGAGTTCATCCAGGACTTCGGAAAGACCGGCGAACTGATGCGGCGTATATGCGATCTCGATCGCGCCGGGGGAGGTCAGGTCGCACTCGATCCCGTTCTCACGGATCGTCCGTTTGATCTGGTCGAGGTTCTCCATTCCGAGCCGCTCGAGCAGCGGTATCTCATCGGGAAAGCGGGCGAGCCCGTTGCCGATTCCGTGGACCAGGGAGGAGGACATGAAGCCACCGTTCCTGCCGCTCGCCCCGATCGCCAGGTGTTGGCGTTCGATCAGGATCACCGCCTGTCCGGGGTCGCGCTGCCTGGCCTGAATCGCCGCCCAGAGTCCGGTCAGACCACCACCGACCACGACCAGGTCTGCTTCGGCCTGGCCTTCCAGCGGGGGCCGGGCCGGCGGCCGCGGGCCGGAAAGCCAGAACGGCGTCGGCTCCGCGTCGGCGTAGGAGAGCCGGTCCGAGTCGGACGGCGGGATGTCCGGCCAGACCGGCGCTGTTGAGTCCCGTGAAGCGATCAGACGACTGTAACCGACCCGGGCGGTATCTTGGTCGGGCGCGCATTCCCATGCGACTGTCAGATCCCCAGTCCCCCGATAGACACGCCCGGTGACCATTTGAAGTTCAAACCACTAGATGAACCGAGACTGGTGAAACTGAGCGATGAAGACCTCATCCAACATCTCGTCGAGGCCAGGGATGCCGGAGACCACGACCAGTTCAAGCTGGCGATCGACCACCTCGTCTGGAGGCGCTGGGACCACGTGTACGCGAAAGTCCGCGCCAAAGTCGATCCGGTCGATGCCGAAGACGTCGCCATGGACGCGATGACCAGCGCGATCGGTTCGTTCAATTTCAGGGGAAGCTCCATGGGTGAGTTCGTCTCCGGCCTGAACACGATCGTCAAATACCGGATCGCCGACCACTACGAGAAGAAGAAGCGGGCCGAAAACGACGAAAGCCTCGAAGCCGGGGAAACCGGGGACTCCCACGGCCCCGAACCGGGTGAAGACGACGAAGGGATCGAAGCTCTTGGCGTCGAAGTACTTGTCGACGAAGTCATCGCAACTCGACCGGCTGCGCACCGGATGGTGATCCGGCTCCGGATCGACGGGCACAGCTCCAAAGAGACCTCTGCCCTGGTCAACGAGCAGGATGCGGCCGATGATGGATCCCGCGAGATTCAGTCCGCGATGACGCAGGCAAACGTCGACCAGATCTTTTACCGCTTCAAGAAGGACCTGAGAACCGCGATCGAAGAAAGTGGTGGATTCTGATGTCCGACCGGATCGACGAGCTCTTTGACCGCTACGTGGCATCCTTCCGGGCCGGCAACCCCGACCCGGCGCCGGTTATCGAAGAGCTCGAGGGCGCCGATCGCCAGGTCCTGATCGAGCTGATCGACGCGTATCTGGATACCGCTCCGTCGCGGGAGTGGGATCCGGAGGCCTTTGCCGGTTCCCGGGCCGACCTGGTCAGCGATTCGATCGCCGTTTCGCTCGAAGGGAGATCGGGGCGCTGGCCCGAGGTGCTGCCTCATCTGCGCAGGGAGAACGAGATCAAGAGGAAGGCCGTGACCGATCGGTTGGCCGGAGCCCTCGACGTCACCGATGAAGCCGAAGCCGAGAAGGTCAGGCAGTACTACCACGACATGGAACACGGCAATCTTCCTGCGGTCGGGGTTTCCGAACGGGTGATCGAAGCCCTGGCCTCCATATTCGGAACCTCCAAAGAGAAAATCCTCGACGCCGGCCGGGCGCTCGGACCGAGAGTGGGGTTCGAGAAGGGTCCGGTTTTCGCCCGCTCGCTGAGCGAATCCGATTTCGAAGTGGCGCTGGAGGAAGACTCCGAGCGGCCGAGCCGGATCAGCCCGGAACCGGACCGCATCGACCGTTTGTTCAACGATCTCGGCTGAGGGTCGGTCCGCCGGGGGCCTATAGTTGGACTCCGTATGGAGACGAACGGGGT
This sequence comes from Acidobacteriota bacterium, assembly GCA_041821645.1. Taxonomy (GTDB): domain Bacteria; phylum Actinomycetota; class Thermoleophilia; order Solirubrobacterales; family 70-9; genus 67-14. The sequence continues at coordinate 4,263 of JBGUDX010000031.1, read as the reverse complement.
GGATGTCGATCGGATCGAGGAAAAGGCGCACCGAGTGCTCGCCGGGGTGCCCGAGTACGTCTGGGGTGGCGAGTCGCTGCCGGTGCCGGTCGATGAGATCGTCGCCGATGAATTCGGGCTGCTGGTTCGTCTGGTCGAAGATCTCTCGACCGCCCCGGGATGCGAGAACATCCCGCCGGACAAACTTTCGGGCCTGCTGCTGACCGGGCCCGGTGAGATCTGGGTCAACGCCACCGAGGCGAGCCAGTGGGAGGGCCGCCGCAGGTTCACCATCAGCCATGAACTCGGCCACTACGTGATGCATCAGGACGTCGGTCCCCGGATCTTCTGCCGGTCGATCGTCGAGGGAACCGAGGCTTCCGCTCAGTCCGATCCCGAACCGGGTGGCGAAGACGGGAACGTTTCCGGGGTTGAACCGGCCCCCGAAGCCGATCCGGAGACCCGCCTGACCGGCGGAGCTCGATCGGTGCCGGAACTGGAGGCGAACGCGTTCGCCGCGGCCCTGATGATGCCGCGCCATCTGGTCATCGAGCAGTACGAGCAGCATGGCTGCAACGTTGACCTTCTTCGCAAAGAATTCGGCGCTTCGCACAAGGCGATGCGGTACCGGCTCGCCGCGATGAAGACCTGGGACTGAGACCGCCGAGCCGGTCGGGGCGCACCTACGGGGCCGGCTGGTTTCCCTTCAGGCGCTCGGCCAGCGTCGAGTGGCGGCCGCCGCCCTCGTCTCTTCTGACTCCGCTCTCCAGGGCCGGAAGGTCTCCCACCAGGACGCACATCCGCCGGGCCCTTGTGATCGCGGTGTAAATCAGCGGACGGGTCAGCATTCCCGAGTGAGAGCGGTGGCAGACGAAGATCACCACCGGGATCTCGCAGCCCTGTGACTTGTGGACCGAGATCGCGTATGCCAGCCGGAGATCACCGGCCTCTTCGTAGGGGATGACCACCGTCTGGCCGTCGTCGGTTTCGAGCACTGCCTCTTCCGCGTCGGGGTCGTCATCCACCAGAAAACAGATCGTGCCGTTCATCAGGCCGAGCTCGTATGCGTTGCGGGTCTGGATCAGCCGGTCACCGATCCGGAAACGGTCCGACATGGCCTTTCGCCCGTCGGGATTCAGGGCTTCCTGGAGCTCGCGGTTGAGCGCGTCTATCCCGATCTCGCCCCGGTAGATCGGGGCCAGTACCTGCGCATCGCGGATCGGATCGAGCTCGAGCCCGGCGGAGATCCTCTGGCTGACCATCTCGACCACGGCCTGCCGGCAGCGCTCGGGAGTGGCCCGCTCGATGAAGTAGAAATCGTGATCCTGGCCGGGTTCGGGCTCCAGGTGCGGCCGCTGGCCCTGATCGACCTCATGGGCGGCCGTGGTGATCATCGACCGCGCCGCCTGGCGGAAGATGTGAGTCAGCCTGGTGACCGGCGCGATCCCCGATTCGATCAGGTCGGAGAATGGCTTTCCGGCACCGATCGGGGGCAGTTGGTCGGCGTCCCCGACGAAGACGATGTGGGTATCGACTCCGAGGCCGCCGAGCAGGACCTCGGCCATGTGGAGGTTGATCATCGAGGCCTCATCGACGATCAGCAGATCGACCGGGAGGGGATGGCCCGGCTTGAAGGCGGGCTCTGAGCCCGGTCTCCACTCGAGCAGCCGGTGGATCGTCCGGGCCTCGGTTCCGGTCGCCTCGGTGAGCCGTCGTGCCGCCCTGCCGGTCGGGGCGCAGAGGCTGATACGCAGCCCGGTTGCCCGGGCTTCGGTGACGATCGCCCTGGTGCAGACCGTCTTGCCGACTCCGGGGCCACCGGTGACAATCGAGACCCGGGCCGAGAAGGCGCCGAGCACCGCCTGCCACTGTTCGGCCGTGAGTGATTCGTCGGCCGGTCGCTCGGGCTCATGTTCGAGGTGGGGCTCGGCCAGCGCCCTGTCACGCAGGTCACCGGCGCACCAGTATTCCCGGTCGAGCGTGTGCTCGCGGTAAATCCGTCCGTTCTCTTCGATCAGGCCGCGCGCTTCGGTCAGGACCGCCGGGTCGGGCCGGTAGCCGAGCAGCCGGGCAGCCGCGTTGACCAGATCGGGCAGCGGCAGATGGGTGTGTCCCTGCCGCTCGGCCTCGCCCAGAAGAAAATATGCGGCGGCCTGGGCCCGGCGGTCGGATTCCGGGGGCACGTCGGCTGCCAGGGCGATCGTGTCGGCCCGGGCGAATCCGACCCCGTCGATCTCGGTCAGCCGGTACGGGTCCTCGCGGATCGTCTGCATCGCCTGGTCACCGAAACGGGCATGGATCTTCCCGGCGAGGTGGGCCAGCCCGTTCGGGGCGAGCTCGACGTGGAGATCGCGTACCGCCCTGGTCGAGTACCAGCTCTCGGTCGCTGCCTCGGCCTGGCTCGCCCCCAGCTTGGGCAGCGAGGTAAAGACCGCTTGCGGGTCGGCCGCGATCTTTTCCAGCACTTCGGCCCCGTAGAGATCGCAGAGCGCCTCGGCCCTGACCGGACCGATGTGCCGCAGGCTGGACAGGTAGGCGATCTGGCCGGCCCGGTCGTCGGGGTCGAGCGGCAGGGCGGTGGAGACCTTCAGCTGGGGCCCGAACCTGGCGTGGTCCTGCCACTGGCCGGCGATCCGGGCGCGCTCACCCGGATTCAGATGGGCCAGGGTCCCGGTCAGGATCATCTCGCCGCCGGAATCGTCCCGGGCCTCGACCACCGCGTAGCCGTCGTCCTCGGCGGTGAAGATGACCCGGGTTATCTCGACGGCACCGTCGAATCCGTGCTCGTCGGTGAATAGTGGTTCGGCTTCGGGCGGCACCAGACGAGGGTAGTGGCCCGGCCGGAGGACAGCGGAGCCTGACCGCGGCGAGGCCCCGTAAACTCGCCGGTGATGTCCGAGAAGGGATCAAAGCCCCTCGGGGACGCGGTGGCCGAGGCCACCCGGACCGCCGATCATCCCGGGGCCAAGCAGGCCCCGCCCAAGCGCGGCAGCGGGCGGGCTTCGGACGTGTTCGGCGGCGGGCTGCGACGGCGGGACCTTTTTCCGCTGCTCGTCCTGCACCTGATCCGGGCCGAGCCCTCCTATGGCAACCATCTGATCGAGGCGATCGAGTCGATGACCCAGGGGGTCGTATCGGTCAATCCGAACACGATGTACCCGTTGCTCAGGGATCTGGAGGCCAAGGGCATGATCGAGGGAGACTGGGAGCACCCCGACAAGCGGACTCGCAGGTTCTACTCGATCACCGAGCAGGGAGAGGCGGAGTACCGGAGACTGCTGGAAGAGATCGAACCGTTCCTGGATTCGATGATCCGCTCGATCACCCTGATCCGGGACGAGGTCTACGGCGACTGAGGTGGCCATACGGTCTGCTCCGCGGCCGGGGGCGGTCGCCTCGCAGGGACCAGGCTCCACCGGGCGCGTGCGGCAATCGGTCGGTTAATCTTGAGGCATGTACAGCACCGGAGGCATAGCCGACAGGTTCGCCCCGCTGGTCAGCCGGGCCGAAGCACGCATGACCGGACCGCTGCCCGCCGCGGTGCGGTTCTGGGACGGAAGCGAGTTCGGGCCGGGCGAGGCGGGCGAGGCGACCGACACGGTCATTCTGAGGAACAGGCGCGCCCTGACCTACGCGATTTCGCGCCCCGACCAGCTCGGCATCGCCCGGGCCTGGGTCGCCGGTGACGTCGAGCTCGAAGGCGACCTCTACCGGGTCATGGGTGCCGGGGCCCGTCTCTACGGGTTCGACTTCTCGATCAGGGAAAAGCTCGAGGCGGCACGAATCGCCGCCCGGCTCGGCGTGATCAGGATCCCCCCGCCGAAACCGCCGGCTTCGGAAGCGCGGCCCGCCGGCCGCCTGCACTCGCTCCGCCGCGACCGCGAGGTGATCCAGCACCACTACGACGTATCCAACGACTTCTACAGGCTGATTCTCGGGCCCACCATGGTCTATTCCTGTGCCTACTTCGTTTCGCCGGACGATTCGCTGGAGGAGGCGCAGACGCGCAAGCTGGACCTGATCTGCCGCAAGCTCGATCTCAAGCCCGGCGAGCGCCTGCTCGACATCGGCTGCGGATGGGGCTCGCTGATCATTCACGCGGCCGGGAACTACGGCGTCGAAGCCGTCGGGGTGACCCTGTCCGGGTCGCAGGCTGCCATGGCCCGCGAGAGGATCGCCGAAGCCGGACTGGGCGACCGCTGCGAGGTGCGAGTTCAGGACTACCGCGAAGTGCCCGACGGCCCCTACGACAAGATCGCCTCGATCGGCATGTTCGAGCACGTC
>JBGUDX010000030.1:0-11204 GCA_041821645.1 Acidobacteriota bacterium | reverse complement strand
CCCTCTGCCCCGGGGCCTGTTTAGGTAGTCGAGTCCAACGCTTGCCGGGAGGGATGCAAGGCAGGGGCTTGACCGGGGGGAGGGGGCGATGGTGAGGCCTGAGGCCTCACCATCCGTCTTGCAGGCCACGGGGACTACCGCGACAGGTTCTTGATCTTGCGGGCAGCCTTCATCCGGTCGTTGGCGTCGAGGACGACCTTGCGCAGCCGGATTGAATCCGGGGTGATCTCGACGCACTCGTCGGAGCGCAGGAACTCGATCGCCGATTCCAGGTTGAGCGGCTTCGGCGGGGTCAGCCGGACCAGCACGTCCGAGGTCGACGATCTCATGTTGGTCAACTGCTTCTCCTTGACCGCGTTGACGTCGAGGTCGTTGCCGCGGGCATGCTCGCCGACGATCATGCCCTCATAGACGTCCTCACCCGGACCGACGAACAGCGCTCCGCGCTCCTGCAGGCCGAACAGGGCGAACGCGGCGGTAGCGCCTTTGCGATCAGCGACCAGTGACCCGGTCGCCCTTGTCTTGATCTCGCCGGCCCAGGGCTCCCAGCCATCGAAGACGTGGTGAAGGATTCCCGTTCCCCGGGTCTCGGTCAGAAACTCGGTCCGGAACCCGACCAGCCCGCGGGCGGGGACCACGTAGTCCAGCCGGTTGCGGGTATCGGACTGGCTGGTCATGTTCTCCATCCGTCCCTTGCGCCCGGCGAGCAGTTGGGTCACCGGCCCGACAAACTCTTCCGGCACATCGACCACCAGCCGTTCCATCGGTTCGTTGACCACACCGTCTATCTCACGGGTAATCACCCGTGGCTGGCCCGCGGTCAGCTCGAAGCCCTCGCGCCGCATGATCTCCAGCAGGACCACCAGCTGCAGCTCGCCCCTTCCCTGGACCTCCCACGCATCGGGACGGTCGGTCGGCAGGACCCGGATCGCCACGTTTCCCAGCAGCTCCTGCTCGAGCCGGCTCTCAATCTGGCGGGCGGTCAGCCTGGACCCATCGCGACCGGCCAGCGGCGAAGTGTTGATCCCGATCTCAATCGAGAGCGACGGCTCATCGACCCGGATTACCGGCAGCGGCCGGGGATCGTCCGGATCGGCCAGGGTCTCTCCGATCGTCACCTCGGGAATGCCTGCCACGGCGATGATCTCCCCCGGGCCGGCCTCGTCCGCCGGAACCCTCTCGAGTGCCTCGGTCACGAACAGATCGGTGACGTTGGCCCGTTCGATCGAGCCGTCGGCCCGGCACCAGGCGACCGGGGCGCCCGACCGGATCGTGCCCTGGCGGACCCGGCAGAGAGCCAGCCGCCCGAGATAGGGAGAGGCATCGAGGTTGGTCACATAGGCCTGCGCCGGATGGCCGGGGTCGTATTCAGGGGCCGGAATGTGCTCGGCCATAAGGTCCATCAGCGGCTCGAGGTCCTCGCCGTCGACCCCTTCGGTGAGCGAGGCCCAGCCGGCCCTGGCGTTGGTGTAGACGATCGGGAACTCGATCTGCGCACCGTCGGCGCCGAGATCGATGAACAGTTCGTACACCTCATCGACCACCTCCGCTATGCGGGCGTCGGGGCGATCGACCTTGTTGACCACCAGGATCACCGGCAGCCCGGCCTCGAGAGCCTTGCCGAGCACGAAGCGGGTCTGCGGAAGCGGGCCTTCGGAGGCGTCGACCAGCAGCAGCACCCCGTCGACCATGGTCAGGCCGCGCTCGACCTCGCCGCCGAAGTCGGCGTGCCCCGGGGTGTCGATTATGTTCATCTTGATCCCGCCGTGGCGGACCGCGGTGTTCTTGGCGAGAATCGTGATCCCCTTCTCGCGCTCGAGGTCCATCGAGTCCATGACCCGCTCGTTGACGTCCTGGCCGGAGCGAAACGCTCCGGACTGCCAGAGCATCGCATCGACCAGAGTCGTCTTGCCGTGGTCCACGTGGGCCACGATCGCGATGTTCCTGATGTCTTCCCGGCGCTCCATGAGGACGCGGGATACTAGGGAAGCGGCCGGTACGGCCGCACCGGGGTGCCCCGGGGGACTACTCGTTTACCGGTGTGCCGTTGGTCTGGGGCGCCGAGTCAGGCGAAGTTGTCGAGGTATAGACGAACTCCTCCTCGGCCCCGAACACGGCATCGAGCACGGTCTGGCGCGCCGACTCGCTGAAGACCAGGACCAGTCCGGTGGCGAGCAGACCGACCGCCAGCAGCTTGCGTATCGGATGACGCTTCTTCTTCGGCTCACGGATCCGCTCGGAAGCATCCCGCAGCGATGCGGCAGCATTCTGGAGATCGCGCTTGACCTTGCGGTCACTGGTGACCGAGTCGACCCTCGAACCTTTGTTGGACATGATGCGGTTGCACGCCTTGCGGCCGGCCACGAAAGCGGCAACCAGGCTGTCGCGCAACTCCTCGTCCTCGACGACGCGGCGGACGTACGGGTTTTCGCTGGCGGCGTGGTATGCACTGCCGACTTTGGTTGAGAATTTCTCGTTGGCCATTTCGTCCTCGCTTGGTCGGGTGAGCTTGCAATCAGAATAGCGGTCGGGGGCCGTCCGGCGTTACTTGTCCTCGAGAGCGATCTTCAGGGCGTCGCCGACCTTGTCGGCGTAGCGGAACTCGATCTCGGTCCGTTCGTGCTCCGGAATCTCCTCGACATCGCCCTTGTTGCGGCCCGGCAGGATCACCAGCTTGATCCCGGCCCGCTGGGCGGCCAGGGATTTCTCCTTGACTCCGCCGATCGGCAGGACCTGCCCGGTCAGGGTCACTTCGCCGGTCATGGCCACATCGTTCCTCACCGCCCGCCCAGAAATCAGCGAGACCAGTGCCACGGTGATCGCCACCCCGGCCGAGGGACCATCCTTGGGTACCGCGCCGGCCGGTACGTGGATATGGATGTCGTGTTCGGCAAACCACTTCTCGCCGGCATCCGGGGTCAGTCTGGCCGCGTTGGCCCTCACGTACGAGAGCGCCGCCTGGGCCGACTCTTTCATCACGTCGCCGAGCTGGCCGGTGATCGAGAGCCTGCCGGTGCCGGGCATCGCGGTCGCCTCGATGAACAGCACGTCGCCTCCGGTCGGGGTCCAGGCCAGGCCGGTCGAGACCCCGGGATCCCGGGTCCGCCGGCGGGTTTCGGCGAAGACCCGCCTCCGGCCGAGCAGCTCCCTGACTTTCTTGCCCGAAACGGTGACCTTCTTGCCCTTGCCCTCGTTTTCAGCGAACACCCGGGCCAGCTTGCGGCAGACGGTCCCGATCTCCCGCTCGAGATTGCGCACCCCGGCCTCCCGCGTGTACTCCTCGATGATCGTGGTCAGGGCCGGGTCGGAAAAGCTGACCTGACTCGGCGTCAGGCCGTTCGCCCGTATCTGGCGCGGGACCAGGTAGCGCCTTGCGATGTGGCGCTTTTCATCGACCGTGTAGCCGGCCAGCTGGATCACTTCCATGCGATCGCGCAGGGGCCCGGGAACCGTGTCGAGGACGTTCGCCGTGGCGATGAACATCACGTCGGACAGATCGAACGCGACGTCGAGGTAGTGATCCCTGAACGAGTCATTCTGGGAGGGGTCGAGCACTTCGAGCATGGCCGAAGACGGATCGCCGCGGAAGTCCGAGCCCATCTTGTCTATCTCGTCGATCATGAAGACGGGATTGTGGGAGCCGGCGTCGCGCAGCGCCCGGATGATCGTGCCCGGCATAGCCCCGACGTAGGTTCTCCGGTGCCCCCTGATCTCGGCCTCGTCGCGCACGCCGCCGACCGAGATCCGCTCGAACTCGCGGCCGAGTGCGCGGGCGATCGACTTGCCCAGGCTGGTCTTGCCGACACCCGGCGGGCCGACGAAGCAGAGGATCGGCCCGGGCGAATCCGGGTTGAGCTTCCGGACGGCCAGGTACTCGAGGATCCGGTCCTTGATCTCCTCCATGTCGTAATGGTCTTCGTCGAGCACCTCGTGGGCGTGGTCGATCTCGAGGTTGTCCTCGGTCTCGTTCTGCCAGGGCAACTCGACCAGCCACTCGAGGTAGGTCCGGATCACCCCGTGCTCGGCCGCGGCCGGCGGCAGCTTCTCCAGCCGTCCGAGCTCACGGTCGGCCGCCTGGCGGGCCTTTTCCGGAAGGCCGGCCTGCTCGATCCGTTCCCTGAGCTCGTTGGCCTCGGCCGCCTGCTCGTCTTCTTCGCCGAGTTCGGCCTGGATCGCCTTGAGCTGTTCGCGCAGGAAGTACTCGCGCTGCCCCTTGTCGATCGAGGACTGCACCTCTGACTGGATCTGCGATCCGAGCTGGATCACCTCGAGCTCGCGGGCCAGGATCTCGGACAGCATCCGAAGCCTTTTGGCGACGTCCACCTCCTCCAGCAGAGCCTGTTTCTCTTCGGTCGAAATCCGTAGTGCGCCGGCGATCAGGTGGGAGAGCGCCGACGGCTCATCGACGTTGGTGACCGCCATCTGCAGCTCCTCCGGCAGATAGGGGATCTGCTCGATGATTTCGGAGAAGGTCTGCTGGACGTTCCGGGTAAGAGCCTCGAGCTCCGGGCTCGGCTCGTGCTGGTCGGGCATCTCGGTGATCCGGGCGACCAGATAGGGCTGCTCGGCGACATAGGTGCCGAGCCGGACCCTCTGGCTCCCCTGCACCAGGATGCGGATGGTGCCGTCGGGGACCTTGAGCATGCGCGTGACCACGCCGACCACGCCGACGTCGTAGAGCTGATCCGGTTCCGGGGCGTCCTCTTCCGGATCGCGGGAGGCGACCATGACCAGCATCCTGTTTCCGGCGAGAACGTCATCGACGAGCTTGATCGAGCGCTCCTGGCCGACTCCGAGCGGGGTCAGGGTGTCCGGGTAGGCGACCGTCTCGCGCAGCGGCAGGACCGGCAACGCTTCGGGGAGCTTCTGAGCCTCGCGCATGGCCTCCTGCTCGTCACCGCCTTCGACCACCTCGAGTACGGGTACCGATTCAGAAGAGATGTCACCCGAATCGATCTCGGAGAAGTCCGAGTCGGGGTCGCGGGGGTCGTCAACCATCGATATCCCGCTTCCGGCCGGCCCGGTCGACCGGGACCCTGCGGGCGACTTCAGCCTCGGTCCGGAGCGGAAGATCGATCCTGAGTACCCCGTCCTCGTAGGTGGCCCCGGCCTCATCGGCATCGACGTCGACCTGAAGCTCGACCACGTGGCGAAACGGCCCGCTCGGGATCTCGACCTGCTGATAGACCCGGCCTTCGGTCTCCTGCACGGCCCGTTTTCCGACGATCGTCAGCCGGCGGCCACATACTTCGATCCCCACCGTCGCGAGCTCGATTCCGGCGAGGTCACACTTGACCACGGCCCGCTTGGGGTCGCCGCAGTAGTAGACGTCTACGTTCGGCGAGAAGCCGCTGGAGCGGCGGCCGACGTAGCCGGCGCGGCCCAGGCTGCCGCCGAGCATCTCGTCCATCTCACGGCGCATCCGGGCGAAGTTGGCGAAAAGATCCCGTTCAGACATTGACCGACAGCTTAGAGATCGATCTCAAGTCCCTCGCGGGCGACCTCCACCAGGCCCTCATATCTTGCCGCGGCCTCGGCTACGGCCCAATCGGGATCGAGTTCGTCCGAGATGTGAGTGAGCAGCAGACGCCCGGCCGCGGCGGCCGCGGCCTGCTGGCCGGCCTCACCCGGGGTCATGTGACCGCGCGGGCCGGCCCGCTCGGGACGGGGAAGGGTCGCCTCGGCAACCAGCAGGTCGGACTCCCTGGCGAACTCGGGCAGGTCGTCGTTCGGGCGGCAGTCCGCGCCGTAGGTGAGCCTGGAGCCCGACCGATCGCCGACCCCGATCGCCCAGGTCCTCGTGAAATGCGGGACCTCACGGAACGAGATCGTCAAGGGTCCGACCTCCACCAGGCTTTCCGGGTCGAACTCCTGGACCTCGAAGGCCTCGTCGAACAGAGGTGGCAGGCCGATGACCCGCGCGGCCTCGCGTATCAACCCGCGACCGCCGGGGGGCAGGAAAAGCAGCGGCCGGGCCGGGCTGTCGTTGCCGGGCCAGCGATCTACCGGCACCGGCTGCTGACGAGGAGCCAGGGTGAGGGCGAAGGCGAACGGGATCAGGTCGAGGTAGTGGTCGGCGTGCAGGTGGGAAACGAAGACCGCGCTGACGTCTACGTAGTCGTGGTAGCGGCGCAGCTTCCCGAAAACCCCGTTTCCGCAATCGAGCAGGACCGCGGTTTCGTCCTCGGTGACCAGATAGCCACTGCAGGCGCCGTCGGCGTCCTGCCAGGCAGGGGACTTTCCCAGCACGGTCAACTTCATCGGACAGAGGTTATTCCGGAGGGGACGGCGCCGGGTAACCGGCCGCGGATCTGGGCCGCCAGTTTCACCTCGCGAGAGCGACCAGGATCACCTCGAGAGGCCTGCCCGGGCACCTCGAGCGGCAGCCAGGTCACCTGCTGAGAGCCACCCGCCCGGCCGCGACGGCGCCGCCGGGTCAGGCCGCGGAGCGCCCCTCGGCCCAGCGTGGCGGCCTCAGCAGCAGGACCGGCTGTTTCGGCGGAACCAGCCCCTCGGGCCGGTTCGCCCGGAAACTGACGCAGGGATCCTCGAGGTCGAGCGCGCAGAGCATCTTCTTGCGGAAGTAGCAGTCCTCACAGCGGGGGGTGTCTTGCTTGCTCGGGGCCACTGCGACCCATCCAAGCAACTCGCACCGGGTCCGGTCGGGCCCGATCCCGCAAATCGCAACAATCTTTTTTGACGAGTCTGCAACGACCTCGCATTTTGGGGTCCCCTTCCGGGAGCCCCGGGGGGAGAGTTCCGAAGCCCGGCCAGCTTAAGCGCCGGCGCTCGGCCGGCCCGGCGCAGCCTCAGCCGTCGGCGGTGGTCATCTCGCTCTCGGCGGTGACCTCCTGCCACCACTCGAACCAGTCGTCCCTGACCTGCTCGAACCAGGACCGATCGAGCCCGAACGTGCTCAGGGTGAAACTCACCTTCGCGCTTCCGTCGGGGGCCGGATCGTCGCCATCCGCGGGCGGGTCGTCCCCGTCGGCCGGCGGATCTGCCGCGTCCTCGGGCGGGTCGTCGGGAGCCTGCCGGTCGAACGCCGCCTCCGACGACAGTGCGCCCATCCCGTTGCCGAAATCCTCGGTGGCAGTGACCACCGTGTGGCTTCCTCTGAACCATCTCTCTCCACCGAGCCGCTCATCGACCGCAGCGGCAAGCTTCGCTCCGTCACCGTTCCCACTGAGGTAGACGGTACGCCGCCGGGCGCCGCCGGCGTGGTCGTCCAGATACCGACGCAGCTGGAAGAAGAAAGCGGTCCAGCCCTCACGCATGCCGTCGAATTCGTGATCGGGGCCGGGCTCGCCCGGCTGAACCGCCCTGATCAGCGAGCCGTCCGGCTCCGACACGACCTCGACGAACTGACCTTCGAGCCCCTCGGCCTCGAGCCGCATCCGCCCGGGGTCAGCGCTCGAGTGGTCAAAGAAGATGAACTGGATCTCATCGGCCAGACCGGGAGCGTCCCAGCCAAACCACTGGGCCAGGTCTTCCTGATCGGTCAGTGCCCGCCAGACCCGTTCCGGGTCGGCGCGGAGCTTCACTTCGACTTCGTATTCACGGGCCATGGATCGACCCTAACCGCCCGGAGCGGCACCGGCAACCGGCCGGGTCGGCCAGGCGACCGGCCGGGTCAGCTAGTAGCGGTAGTGGTCGGGCTTGTACGGGCCGTCGACATCGACGCCGATGTAGGCGGCCTGCTCGGGCGACAGTTCGGTCAGATCGACCGAGAGCGCGTCGAGGTGAAGCCGGGCGACCTTCTCGTCGAGGTGCTTCGGCAGGACGTAAACCTCGATCTCGTACTCGTCGGACTTGGAGAACAACTCAATCTGGGCGATCACCTGGTTGGTGAACGAATTCGACATGACGAAGCTCGGGTGGCCCGTGGCGTTGCCGAGATTGAGCAGGCGGCCTTCCGAGAGCACGATCACCGAGTGCCCGTCGGGGAACTGCCACTCGTGGACCTGAGGCTTGATCTCGATTCGCTTGACTCCACCGACCGACTCCAGTCCGACGATATCGATCTCGTTGTCGAAGTGGCCGATGTTGCCGACGATCGCCTGATGCTTCATCCGCCCCATGTCACCGGCGGTGATGATGTCCTTGTTGCCGGTGGCGGTGACGAAGATGTCGGCCGATTCAACCACATCGTCGAGTCGCCTGACCTCGTATCCCTGCATCGAGGCCTGCAGGGCGCAGATCGGATCGACCTCGGTGACGATAACCCGGGCACCCTGACCGCGCAGTGACTCTGCGCAGCCCTTGCCGACGTCGCCGAAGCCGCAGATCACCGCGGTCTTGCCGGCGATCATCACGTCGGTCGCCCGGTTGATCCCGTCAACCAGGGAGTGCCGGCAGCCGTAGAGGTTGTCGAACTTGGATTTGGTGACCGAATCGTTGACGTTGATCGCGGCGAACAGCAGATCGCCGTTCTCCTTCATCTCGTACAGACGGTGGACGCCGGTGGTGGTTTCCTCGGTCACGCCCATCACGCCCTTGCCGAGCTCGGTCCACTTGTCCGGGTTGGCCGCCAGTGAGTCGGTGAGGGTCTGGAGCACCACCCGGAACTCCTCCGATTCGGCGCCGGCAGGATCGGGTACCGCCCCGGCCTTCTCGAACTCGACTCCCCTGTGGATCAGCAGGGTGGCGTCGCCTCCGTCGTCGAGCAGCATGTTCGGCCCGGAGGAGCCGTCGGCCCCCGGCTCGGGCCAGGTCAGTGCCTGGTTGGTGCACCACCAGTATTCCTCGAGGGTCTCGCCCTTCCAGGCGAACACGGGGACGCCTTTCGGGCTCTCCGGCGAGCCGTCCGGCCCGACCGCGACCGCGGCCGCGGCGTGATCCTGGGTGGAGAAGATGTTGCAGCTGGCCCACCGGACGTCGGCCCCGAGCTCGACCAGAGTCTCGATCAGGACCGCCGTCTGGACGGTCATGTGCAGGGATCCGGTGATCCGGGCCCCCGAAAGCGGCTTCGAGTCAGAGAATTCGCGCCTTGTGGCCATCAGGCCGGGCATTTCGTGCTCGGCGAGACGGATCTCGTTTCGGCCGTATTCGGCCTGGCTCAGATCGGCGACTTTGAAGTCGAGAGCGGTAGCGGCAGTAGCTGAAGTCATTCGGGGTGGTTTCTCCTGAGTTCGGGTACAGATCACGCTACCATTGAAGGTCATTATGGGTTCGTCTGAACGCACTTCGAAACTCGCCGCCTCGCCCGATCTGTTCGAGAACGGCTTCCTCAACTTCTTTTCGCGGGTCCACCCCTCGGTGCCGGCGCTGATCTTCGTCCCGGTTATCGCGGTCATGTTCTGGCTGGCGGCCGATCAGGGCTCGAGCGCTCTGGCGATCGTCGGCCTGACGGTCGCAGGGATCGCGATCTGGACCCTTTCCGAGTACTGGCTGCATCGGCTGCTTTTCCACTGGCAGCCGAAGTTCCCGGGCGGCGACAAGATCAATTTCATCATCCACGGGGTTCACCACGACCACCCCAACGACCCGATGCGACTGGTAATGCCGCCGGCGGCGTCACTGCCTCTTGCGGCGCTCTTTTTCGGCGCATTCGTGCTCGTCTTCGGTACGCCGGCCGGCTACCCGGCCTTCGCCGGATTCCTGATCGGCTATCTGATCTACGACTACACCCACTATGCCGTCCACCACTTCACGCCGAAGGGCTCGATCGGCAAGAAGGTGCGCGAACACCACATGCGCCACCACTTCCAGGACCACCATTACGGGTACGGGGTCTCCAGTCCGTTCTGGGACTACGTCTTCCGGACGGTGCCCCGGTCAAGGAAGAGCGACCAGGCCTGAACGGCCCTCCGGGTCGCCGGGCACGGCCCGGGATCGACGGTAAGCCAGGCGCGGTCCGGTATCTACGGCTTGCCGGGCGGGTCCGGGATCGACGGCATCGCCCCAGTGCGCAGGCGGAATGCTCCAGACGCCCGAGTCAGCCGACCGGATTGAGCGGCCCCTGGCCGTCCAGTACGGCGATCACGTTGCGAGCCACCAGTTCGGCCATGCCGTCGCGGGCGCGGTAGGTGGCCGACCCGATGTGCGGGGTCAGGGTGGTGCGCGGCGCATCCAGCAGCTCACGGGGGACCTCGGGCTCGCCCTCATAGACATCCAGCCCGGCCGCTCCGAGCCGGCCATCGAAAAGGGCGGCTGCCACGGCCGAAGAGTCAACCAGGGCACCCCGCCCTGTATTCACCAGGATCGCGTTCGGCTTCATCAGGCGCACCGTCTCCCGGTTGATCGTGTGCCGGGTGTCACCGTTTGCCGGGAGGTGGAGGCTGACCACGTCCGATTCCGTCAGAAGCTCGTCCAGTTCGGCCCTGCGCGCGCCGAGTTTTGCTTCGACATCCTCTTTGGCCTCGCGCGATGTGTACAGGTAGTCGACCCCGAAACCGGACATCATCTCCGCGTAGCGCCGGCCGATCCTGCCCATGCCGACCACACCCACGGTTGAACCGGTCAGTTCGAAGCCCCGGTACCGGGCCGGGTCCCATCCCGACCACTCGCCCGCCCGGAGGCTCCGCTCCGCCGCGGGGATGTCGCGGGCCGCGGCAAGGGTTAGAGCCACCGCGAGTTCGGCGGTTGCGTCGGTGAGGACATCGGGAGTATTGGTGACGATCACACCCCGGCCGGCGCAGGCATCGAGGTCTACGTTGTCGTACCCGACGGCGAAATTGGCGACCAACCTGAGCTCGCTCCCCGCCGAGTCGAGCAGCTCCGCATCAACCGGAACCGTCGGATCGGCAACGATCGCGTCGGCACCCCCGACCAGCTCCAGCCAATCCTCCCGAGTGGATTCAAGACCGCCAAGGCGAACTTCATACTCCTCGCCCAACTGGTCGAGTCCGGCCTGGAGGAGATTTCTCAGTATTACTATCCGCTTTTTGCTGCTCACACACTGTCTCCGTTACAGTAAGCATTAAGTGGGACGGTCCACTGTAACTCCCGGTGAACGACCCACCTTGTCAAACAAGGTAAACGAAAAAGCGAAAGGTAGTTGTGCCTTCAAATACAGACGCTATTAGGAAGCTGGTCGAAGATCGACTGGCAGAACTCGACAAGGAGCGTCACGATCTGCAGGAGGCTCTCAAGGAACTGACCGGCAAGGTCACCGGCAAGGTCACCAGCAAGGTCACCGGCAAAAAGAGCGGCGGCGGGTCAAAGAGTTCCGGCAGCGGCAAGGGCTCCGGCGGCAAGTCCGG
>JBGUDX010000029.1:0-11432 GCA_041821645.1 Acidobacteriota bacterium | reverse complement strand
CGCTCCCAGTTCGCGGAGCTGCTCCAGATAGAGCCAGTAGGTCGTGCAGCGGCGGCCGTCGAGCAGTCCGGCGGCCGCCAGAACCAGGGATCCGGTGCACACGGATGTGACCCACCGGGCATCGGCGGCGACTGCCCGAAGCCACTCATGGGCCGGCCGGTCATCCATCAGCCGGCGCGAGCCGGGCCCACCGGGCACCAGCAGGACGCCGGCTGAATCGATTTCGGAGAGCGAGTGCGTCGCCCCGATCGTGGTGACCCCGGTGTCGGTCTTCACCGGACCGGCCTCGGCTGCGACGAATACGACCTCCCAGCCGGGTACCCGGGAGAGGACTTCGTAGGGGCCGATCGCGTCGAGCGCGGTGACCTCGTCGAACAGCAGGATCGCGACTCTCATCCGGGGTCCCGGATAACCCGGCGCTCTCCCTCGGATACGACGCCGATCTTCGCCGTGCCGGGATGGTGAGCCTGGAGGATCGCCAGCGCCTCGGCCTCACTCGCCTTCGGGACCACGCAGCAGAAACCGCAACCCATGTTGAAGACCTCGTACATCTCGTCGTCCGGCACCGAGGCCCTTTCGGCGATCAGCTCGAAGATCGGCTGGGGTGGCAGAGGATCGGTGATCCGGTAGGTGACGTCTGACCTGAGCCTGAGCAGGTTGTCCAGCCCGCCGGAGGTGATGTGGGCGAGCCCGTAGACCGGAACGGCCGACTCGATCAGGTCGCGCACGGCCCGGACGTAGATCTCGGTCGGAGCCAGCAGGATCTCGCCCAGCGGCCGGCCCAGCCGGTCGTCTTCGAGGTCGAGACCCTCGAGCGCCCTGCGGGCGAGGGTGTAACCGTTCGAGTGGATTCCCGAAGATGGCAGTCCGATCACGACATCGCCGGCCGCAACCCGCGAGCCGTCGATGATCCGGTCGAGCCGGACCGTGCCGAAGCAGGCACCGGCGATGTCGAAGCCCTTGACCAGGTCGCCGATCTGGGCCAGTTCGCCGCCCGGGATCTCGATCCCGGCCAGTTCGGCCCCGCGGGCCAGCCCGTATCCGATCTGCTCACACTGTTCGGGATCGGCTTTTTGCACCGCCAGGTAGTCGAGCATCGCCAGAGGCTCGGCCCCCACGCAGATGATGTCGTTGACGTTCATCGCGATGCAGTCGATTCCGACGGTGTCATATCGGCCGAGCTGCTCGGCCACCAGCAACTTGGTCCCGACCCCGTCGGTCGCGAGCGCGATCCCGGTGGTGTCGTCGAGCCGGATCACGGCGGCGTAGTGGCCGTCGAGATCGACCTGCCGCGACTCACGGTGCAGCCGGGCGGTTGCGAGCGCGGCGACCAGACGTGCGACAGCCTCGTCGGCATCGTTCTGGCTCACCCCGGCCCGGGAGTAGGCGTCCTCCCCGGCATCCGCCGCGAGTTCCGGTTTGCGACTCATCCCGCGTCGCTGCTGTTCGCGTTCATCGACCCCGATTCAACACCAGAGCCCGGTCGCCCGGTCAGCCGGCTCAGAATCAGCAGGGCGAACGCAATCCGGTAGACGCCGAAAGGGAACAGGGCACGGTCGCTCTCGACCAGCCCGATCAGTCTGCTGGATGCCAGGGTTGACAGGAACGAACTGCCGAAGCCGAGCGCAAGCCAGCGGCGCTGTCCGGAGGTGGTTCCCCGCCGGAGCAGCCTGGTTCCCTTCAGCGCCGTCGCCCCGAGGATTACCGGAAGGGCCACGGTGCGGGAGAGCAGTCCGGCCTGGCTCCGGGTGAACCGGAGCATTCGGGCGGCGGTCAGCGTGGCTCCGTTTCGCGAGACGCCCGGGATCAGTGCGGTGGCCTGAGCGACCCCCAGCGCCAGCCCGTCACCGATGCCGGCCTCGCGATGGCCCCGGTCCTGCGGCCTGCGGTCGGCGACCATCATCAGGGCACCGCCGGCGATCAGCCCGGCGGCGGTTGATCGCGGACCCCCGAGGCGCGATTCGATCGTCCGTTCGAGGCCCAGCCCGGCCGCGGCCGCCGGAACGAAAGAGAGCGCCAGAATGGCCGCTCGCCGAAGGTCGAAACCACGCAGTTCACCGCGGATCTCGTCGCGCCTTGCGAACAGCAGCGCCATCGCCGCTCCGGCATGAAGGGCGACCTCGAAGCTCTTCCGCAGTTCAGGATCGAGTCGCTCCCAATCCCATCCGGCAAGCCGCGGCAGCATTGCCAGGTGGGCGGAGCTGGAAACCGGCATCAGCTCAGTCGGCCCCTGTACCAGTCCGAGGATGAATGCCCGCTGAGTGTCACTGGTTCCGTTAAGCAGAGTTTCGATCCTATTCCCGTCTAGACTTCGGTAGTTCATGCGTCGTCCCGATTTCACTTTCCGCCGTCCCGAGCTTCGCCTGCGCAGTTACCAGCTTTGGCAGATGGCAGGCGACGGACTGCTGATCGCGCTCGCGTACTACCTCGCCTTCCAGTTGCGCTTCCTCGACGCCACGGGCACGATTCCGGACCGGTACATCGACCTCTTCCTCAGTTCGGTCGGATTCGTGATCGTCGGCAAGATCGCGATCTTCTACATATTCGGCCTCTACCAGAAGTGGTGGCGATTCGTCGGCGGTCGCGACATCGTGCGAATAGTCCAGGCGGTGACGATTTCGAGCCTGCTGCTGATCGTCGCCTTCGCCGTCATCCAGCCGTTCGCCGACGGCCTTCCCCGCTCGGTGGCGGTAACCGACTATCTCCTGACCATGATGCTGATCGCCGGAGCCCGTCTGGCGACCAGGCTTTTCAAGGAGCGGCCGGGGCGGGGGAGCAGGATCGCCCGGGGCCGGGAGATCCTGGTCGTGGGCGCCGGCTCGGGCGGGCAGATGGTAGTTCGAGAACTCCGTCTCAATCCGCACCTCGGCGAGACCGCGATCGGATTCGTGGACGACAACACCGGGATGCGCGGCATGAGGATCGAGGGAATCAGGGTGCTCGGCACCACCTCCGAGATAGAGACGATCCTCGACGAAACCGAGCCCGACGAAGTCGTGATCGCGATCCCGTCGGCTCCCGGCACGCTCAGGGGCAAAGTGGTCGCGGCCTGTCGCGACCGCCAGATCAGGGTCAGGACGCTGCCCACCGTGTTCGAGTTGCTGCGGGGCGGGGTACAGCTCAGCCAGCAGCTGCGCGAGGTTCAGGTCGAGGACGTGCTCGGCCGCGATCCGGTGGTGGTCGAACTCGAACGGGTGGGCGCCTACCTCGAAGATCAGGTGGTCATGGTGACCGGAGCCGGTGGATCGATCGGTTCGGAGATCTGCCGCCAGATCGCTCTGGTCAATCCCAAGCTGCTGGTGTTGCTCGACCACGCCGAGGACAACCTGTTCCAGATCGAGCGAGAGATGGTTTCGGAGCGTCATTTCTCCCGGGTCGAGGCGGTGCTGGCCGACTGCAAGGAGACCGAGCGCATGTTCGAGGTCATGCAGCGGTTCCGGCCCAACGTCGTCTTTCATGCCGCCGCCTACAAACACGTTCCGCTGATGGAGTCCAACCCGCTGGAGGCGATCCGGAACAACGCGATCGCGACCAGGATCACCGCCGAAACCGCGGCGGCCGCCAAGGCGGAGCGCTTCGTCCTGGTCTCGACCGACAAGGCGGTCACGCCGCAGACCGTGATGGGCGCATCGAAAGCACTGGCCGAGTGGGCGGTCGCGGCCGCCGACGAGCGCCATCCGAACACCAGGTTCGTGAGCGTGCGGTTCGGCAACGTCCTCGGCTCTTCCGGCAGCGTGGTCCCGATCTTCCGGCGCCAGATCGAACAGGGTGGCCCGATCACCGTCACCCATCCCGAGATGACCCGGTTTTTCATGACGATTCCCGAGGCGGTCCAGCTGGTGATCCGGGCCGGTGATACCGGAAACTCCCGCGGTGATGTGTTCGTTCTCGACATGGGCGATCCGGTTCGCATAGTCGATCTGGCTGAAAACATGATCAGGCTTGCCGGCTACGAGCCCGAGACCGACATCGCGATCGAGTTCACTGGCCCCCGCCCCGGCGAGAAGCTCCACGAAGAGCTGTTCGGGGAAGAGGAGCGCTCGCAGCCGACCGCCTCCAAGCGCATCATGCGGGCGGTGCGAAGCGAGCGGATCGACCCGGCCTGGATCGAATCGACCCTCGACCGGTTCCAGCAGCTGGTCGAGACCGGAGACGAGTCGAACCTTGTGACCACCCTGGTCGAGACGGTCAACGCGCCGGGCTCGGAGCGGGTCCACACCGGTTGAGCCGCCGCCGCACCGGGGTCACCGCGCATTTCCGGCGCGTCGCGCTCTAACATGCCCCGGTCCGAATCTTCGGGGCTGCGCGGTCCGGCTCCCCGGTCGGGAATAGACAGATCTTGGAGAGGCGTTCTTGAAAAACGTGATTGAGACAGTCGGTCCGTACGCCGGTCTGATCGCGGTGCTCGGGCTCGCCGCACTCTCGATGCTCTGCTTCTCGATGGCCCGGGACATCCGCCGCCTGCGCAATTGGGCCGGTGGGGCCCCGGAGAGGGACTCCGAGGTCCGCGAGGTCAGTGAACTGGTGGCCGAGGAACGGTCCGAGGAGATCAAGGTCCTGGGCGAACGCGAACGGCGTCGCCAGGATCGGGCCGGGATGCCCGGCGCCTCGTTCTGGGATCGCCTGGGTCCCACCGGCCGGGTGCTGGCGGTCGTGGCGGCGGTAGTGGTGCTCGGGGCAGCAGCGGCCTTCGCTGGGACGACGCTTCTGGGCGACGACGGCGGCAACGGGAACACGGGTGCCGGCAAGGGCTCGAACAAGCGGGCCGGATCCGAGATCCCGCCGGGCAGCATCCAGGTCGCTGTGCTCAACGGTACCGGGGGCGTCGAGACCGGGATCGCGGCCGAATATGCCGACGCCCTCGAGAAGCAGGGTTACGATCTGGCGACCGTCACCGACGCTCCGACCACCTTTTCCGACAGTGTCGTCATGCACCAGAGTGGGGAGGAAGCCGCCGCGAAACAGGTCGGCGCCGTTGTCGGCATTCGGCGAACCAGTGCCGTCACCAGTGAAGTTGCCGGCGCCGCGGACTCGATGGTCACAGTCGTGATCGGTACCGATCACGGCGAGCTACCGACTGGCGGCTAGTGGCCGGGCCCGCTCGCCCTGCCGGCCCGGGCCGGCTCGCGCCGCTCGCGGTCGGACTGCTCATCGTCGCGACCCTGCTCGCGTTCGGGATCTCACAGCGGCTCAAGCGGGAGCCACTGGTTGTGGACCGGGTCGACTACCGGGCGACCGGTAGCGGCACCGACAACGAGGCTCCTTCGGTCTTCAGCCCCAACGGGGACTGCCGCCACGATCGAATGGTGATCAGGTTCAGGACGACCAAGTCCGACGTCGCCGACGTCGAGATCGTGACCCGCGAAGGTGAGCCGGTCAGGTCACTGGCCGCTGACCGGTTCTTCAAGCGCTACCGCGAGCACCGGCTGCTCTGGGACGGGAGCACGGACTCCGGCCAGATCCCGCCGACCGGGCGCTATGGAGTGCGGGTGACAATGAAGGATCTCGATCGTCAGCTGCGACTGCCCGGCTGGATCAGACTGCATAATTTCGAGCCGCAGGGGAGCCGCTGCCGGTGATCGAGGTCCTGTTCGCCCTGCTTGCCGCCGGCTCGGCGGCGCTTGCCATCCTCGACCGGCCCTCGAAGCGTCGCACGGCGGCGATGGTTCTTGCGGCGATTCTGGCACCGGCCCTGATCGCCGGTGACCAGTGGGACTCGACCCAGGTCGAGGAGTTACGCAACTCCCCGCTGCTGTTGGCGGTCGCGGTCGCGGTGGTCGCCGGCCTGATCGCCGGCCTTGCCGCACTGATGCTCCGCTGGCCGGTGCTCCTTCCGGTGCTCGTCCTGGTCGCGTTGCCGTTCAGGGTCCCTCTCAACGTGGGCGGCGAGGACGCGAACCTTCTGATGCCGCTCTACCTGGTGATGGCCGCCGGGATCCTGGTCTCGATCATGCGGCAATGGCGGACAGCGCCGGCCGCCGGCCCCGTCTCCGGGGAGACGGTCGCACCGTCCGGGGTTGCCGCCTGGATGAAGCCGCTGCTGGCCGCCTCGGTGCTGCTTTTTGCACTCGGGCTGATCTACTCGGACGACCGCTCGGTCGGGCTCCAGAACCTCTGCTTCTTCCTGATCCCGTTCGCGGTGATCTTTGCCCTGGTGAGCGAGTTCGAATGGAGTCACCGCCGGTTGAGGATCGTCCTGATCGTGGTTCTGGCCGAGGCTCTGGTCTGCGCGGTGGTGGGCTTCGCCGAGTACCAGCTCAAGGAACTGCTCTGGAATGAGACCGTGATGCGGACCAACGACTTCCACGTCTATTTCCGGGTGAACTCGCTCTTCTGGGATCCGAACGTTTACGGCCGCTATCTGGCCATCGCGATCACTGCGGCCGCGGGCGCACTGGTCTGGAGCCGGAGCCGCCGCGATGCGATCGCGCTCTGCCTGGTGGTCGCGGTCCTCTGGCTGGCCCTGATGACAACCTTCTCGCAGTCGAGCTTCATCGCCCTGCTGGCCGGCCTGGCCGTGTTGATCGCCCTGCGCTGGAGCCTGAGGCTGGTCCTGGCCGGGCTCGCGACCCTTCTGGTCGGCGGCCTGCTGTTCGGCGCATTTGCCTGGGGCCTGGTCAAGCTCGATCTCGGAGCCCTCAACAAGCAGACGAGCGGCAGGGCGAACCTGGTCGAAGGCGGGATCGAGTTGTTCGGCAACCGGCCGGCCTTCGGCTATGGCTCCGGGTCGTTTTCCCGGGCCTTCAAGGATGAGATCGCCGGCCCGGACGCGCCGGTGACCGAATCCCACACCGAACCGATAACGGTTGCCGCCGAGCAGGGACTGGTCGGCCTGGCCCTGTACCTGGCCCTGATCGTCTCGGCCCTGGCCGCGCTCGCGGCCGGCTTCCGGTCGATCATGCCGGGCCTCGGTGCCGCCTTTGACACCAGCGGGACCAACCGGGGACCGCCTGCCGCCAGGGCGATCGTGCTGGCGGCGTTCGTCGCGCTCCTGGTCCACACGATCACTTACGCAGACTTTCTCAACGACCCGGTCACCTGGGTTCTGATGGCGATCGGCTATAGCCTCGCCTTCCCATGTCGGGATACCTCCGCCGCCTAGCGAGCACCGGGGCCGCCTATACGGCGGCCAGCATTTTCTCGAAAGTGATCGCGGTTGCCCTGCTGCCGCTCTACACGCGCTACCTCAGCCCGGCCGACTACGGCGCGGCCGAGGTGATGTTCGCCGCGGTGGTTGCGGTCAGCATCGTGATCAGGCTCGGCGTGGTCGAGGCCCTGTTGCGCTTTTACTACAAGACCGACGAGCAGCCCGACAGGGTCGTGGCGACTTCGTTCGCGACCCTGTTCTGGGCCGGAACGATCGCCGCGCTCGTGCTGCTCCCGTTCGCCGGGCCCTTGTCGGAGCTGCTGCTCGGCGAGAGCGACCCGGAGCTCGCCCGGGTCGCGATCGGCGGGCTCTGGGTGCTCACCCTGTCTGAATACCTGCTGACGATATTCCGCCTGGACGAGCGCGCCCGCGCGTTTTTCGTCTTCACCCTCGCTTCGGTGCTGGTCACCATCCCGGTGACGGTCGCCCTGGTCGTGGTAGCCGACCTGGGCGCGATCGGGCTGCTGCTGGGCAGCTACGGCACCGGATTCGTCTTCGTGCTCATCCTGATCGGCTATCACCGTCGTCGCCTGGCGCTGCTGCCCGATGTTCCCCTGCTCAGGAGGATGATGCGGTTCGGCCTGCCGACGATGCCGGCCGAGCTCACGCTCTACTCGCTCAGCTTCATCGACCGGATCCTGATCGCCCGCATGCTCGGCCTGGCCGAGGCCGGCCTCTACTCGCTGGCGATCAAGGTGGCCCAGGCGGTCAACGTGCTGGTCCGCGGCTTCCAACTCGCTTTCCCGCCGCTGGCCTACTCGATCACCGATGACGACGAGGCCCGCCGGGCCTACTCCGCGGTGACCACATGGTTCGTCGTGATGATGGCGTTCGTGGTCACCGGTATCTGGCTGATCGCCCCGTGGATCGTGCGCATATTCGCCGCCCCCGAGTTCTACGGAGCGGTCGATGCGGTCGGCCCGGTCTCGGCCGGCACCGCGCTGTACGCCGTCTACATGGTCCTGCTGGTGGTGCTCGGGCGGACCGGCAGGACCGAGTTCAATTTCCCGGCGACCGTGGCCGGCGTGGTCACGAATATCGCGCTCCTCCTGCTGCTGCTGCCGGTCTGGGGAATCGTCGGAGCGGCGGTCTCACTGATCGCCTCGTACCTCGTAGTGCTGATCCTGATGTACGTGTTCACCCAGAGGCTGTTCCCGGTCCCGTACGAGTGGGTCCGGCTGGGCAAGGCGGTCGGTGCGGCTGCGATCCTGATCGCGGTCGGCGAGGTCCTGGTCCCGGACGACGGTTTCGGGGCGCTCGCGATCCGTCTGCTGCTGGTCGCCGCCTACCCGGCGGCCCTGCTGGCGACCGCTTTCTTCAGTCCGTCCGAGAAGAGATACCTGCTGCTGATGGCGAATCCGAATGAGGTGTACGCGAGGATCAAGGCGGCCCGGGAGAAGGAGAAGACCGACCTCGAAGAAGGAGTGGCCGACGAACGCGGCCTGTCCGAGGTATACGAAGTCGAGCAGATGAACGAAGACCTGCGCGGCTGATCCGGCGGCGATGCTCGGAGGCTCGGATACGATGCCGGAAACGGCCGTCGTCCCCGAGAAGGAGAACCGGATGAATCTACCGTCGATTGTCAGCGAGGAAGAGTGGCAGGAGGCCCACGAGCGGCTGCTCGTCAGGGAGAAGGAGGTCATGCGCGAACGGGACGCACTCGCGGCGGAACGGCGGCGCCAGCCGATGATGGAACTCCCGACCGACTTCTCGTTCGAAGGTCCGGACGGCGCGCTCACACTGCCCGACCTGTTCGATGGGCGACCGCAGCTGATCCTCTACCACTTCTGGTTTCCGGCGGGCGGCGAGCCCTGCAAAGGATGCTCGATGGTCGCCGACCAGATCAGCGAGCTGGCGCACCTCCACGCGCGGGACACGTCATTCGCCCTGGTCTCCCGGGCCCCTCAGGCCGACCTTGAGAACTACAGGCGCCGGATGGGCTGGTCGCTCCCGTGGTACACCGACGAACTTGCCTTCCAGGAGGCGCGCCGGACCACAGAGTACTTCGCGCTCGACGTTCTCCTGCGCGAGGACGATCGTGTGTTTCTCACCTATGAGACCAGGAATCGAGGCATCGAAGAGATCGGCACGATCTGGTCACTGCTCGACAGGACTCCCCTCGGGCGTCAGGAGGAGTGGGAGGACACGCCGGCCGGCCGGCCTCAGTCAGACCCGTACGGGTGGTGGCGCAAACACGACGAATACGAAGTGGGCAGCGACTCCGGCGACTAGCGGCCGGAGCGGTCGCGGATGCTCTCACCGCGGTAGGGGAGAAGCGCCTGCCTGGCGTGGGCCAGGTAGACCCCGGTCGGGGCGCCCGGCAGGACCAGCGAGGCGAGTGCTCTCATCCCGTAGGTCCAGGCTGTGAGGATCATTACGGCGAGCGCCGCCGGTCGGGAGCCATGCTTTCGCATGTAGAGGTCGCGGTTACGGTGGAACTCGACGATCCGCGGCAGACCGGAGGAGAGATCGGTCGAGAGCTGGTTGTGGTGGATCGCTTCGGCGGCCGGAACGTAGAGCGTGGACCACCCCGCCTCGTCCAGTCGCTTGCAGAAGTCGCACTCGTCGTAGTAGATGAAGAACTCCGGGTCGAGATATCCGACCGCCTTGGCAGCCTCGCGGCGCACCATGAGTGCACTCGACTGGGCCCAGTCGACCTCACGGGTGGCCTCGCCCGTGCTCTGAACGGTGATTCGCCGATGCAGGAACAGCGCTCCGACGGCGGCCGTGCGAACTCCCGGGAAGCGCCAGGCGCAGGCGTAGGCGTTGCCCTCGCCGTCAAAGAGCCGGGCGCCCGCGGCCCCGGCACCCCGGTCGCTCTCGAGCGCTTCGAGCAGCGCTCCTGCCGCCCCCTGTTTCAGCTCGGAATCCTCGTTCAGCAGCAGGCAGTAGCGCCCGCGGGAGCGCTCGATCAGGGTCGAGTCGTTTTCGGCCTTGCCGGTCTTCCGGTCGAGCGCGATGACGGTCACGTCGGGGTACCGTTCGCGCACCGCCTCGACCGAGCCGTCGCTCGAGTGATTGTCGAGCACCAGGGTCTCCGAATCCACCCCGGGGGGGTGGTGGCGCTCGATCGCGGCGAGGCAGTCGAGCAGGTACTCCCGGCCATCGTTATTCACCACGCAGTAGGAAAGGTCGATATCCACTGCTGCCCACGATAATCAGAGCCGTGCGTGTACAGCTGATCGACCCCTCGGCGTTCACCCCGCCATACGACCGGGCACTGGCCCGGGCACTGGCTGCTGCAGGGGCGGAGGTCGAGCTGATCACCTCGCGGTTCCTGTATGGCCCGGTGCCCGGGCCGGATGGATACCGGGTGAGCGAGAGCTTCTATCGCCGCACCGCCCGGCGAGGCCTCGAAGCCCGAGGCCGCCGCGCCTACAAGTTGGCCGAGCACCTGCCCGACATGTTGCGGTTGAGGCGGCAGCTCACCGGCGACCTGACCCACTACCAGTGGCTCACCGTGCCCGGCCTCGACCACCGGCTGATCCCGCACCGGCGGCCCCGGGTGTTGACCGCCCACTACATCGCGTCACCCGAGCCTTCGGCCCGCGAGTTGAGGAGGGCCCGCCGCGTCTTCGGCGGCATGGACGCCGTAATCGCCCACTCCGAGACCGGCGCGGCCAGACTGCGGGACGAGATCGGTCTCCCGGACGAGCGGGTGCGGGTGATCCCGCATGGCGCGTTCGACTATCTGACCGAACAGGAGCACGAGGACCCGCTCCCCCCGGAGCTCGAAGGGGCCGACGGTCCGGTGATCCTGTTCTTCGGGCTGCTCCGCCCGTACAAGGGCATCGACCTGCTGATCGAAGCGTTCAGCCGGCTCGACCCGGCCGACCGGGCCGAGCTCTGGATCGTCGGCAACCCGCGGATGGATATCTCCGGCCTGCGGGAAGCGGCGGCGAAAGCAAACGGGAAGGTCCGCTGGCTGCCGCGATTCATCCCCGACGCCGAGATCCCGGCGATCATGCGCCGGGCCGACCTGCTGGTCCTGCCGTACCGGGACGGGGAGCAGTCCGGAGTGCTCTATACCGGGCTCGCGTTCGGCAAGGCGATGGTGATTTCGGACGTCGGTGGCTTCGGCGAGGTCGCCCGGACCGGTGACGCGGCCCGGCTCCTCCCCGCCGGAGATGCCGGCGCCCTGGCCGGCGCCCTGGTCGCGCTGTTTGCCGTGATCGCGTTGGGTCGAATAAACGGACAGCTAAGGCGTGACACCATGGTGTTGGCCGGCATTGTGGTGGCCACCTTCTTGTCCGCCTTGATCTCGCTTGTCAAATCCCTGAATGAG